>CAJWBJ010000027.1 GCA_913020495.1 uncultured Oleiphilus sp. | reverse complement strand
CCCAGTCTGCCGCAAAGTCCCATATGTCTTGTATGACTGCATATCTGTTTTTTCGGGTTTTTTCTTGGAGAAATACAAAAGGAGTGTCAGTTACATCAATCAGTCCTGCACCAGCCCCTAAGGCGGAACAAGGTGCAGGAATACAAGTAGCAGGGTCAATACCGAAGTTTTTTGTTTCCTGAACTTTGTATACATCTCCATAGTAATAACCAAAACCTAAACGGATTTTATGCAGGTTAAGTCCGGTAAATATACTGGAAATATTAGCACGCCCATGGCGCTCAAATACTTCAGGGTTACCGATAAACCCCTCTGGAAAAACACCAAAGCCTAAATCAACACCAGAAGGATAAATAATAAGATCTTTTTCAATTTCTTGACTGGTATCAAGGTAACTTAATTGAGCAGACAACTCCCAGTCGTCAAAACTATGTTTATTCTTATAGTTAAGATCTGCATTCCAACGCTCACTTAAGTAGCGATTATGGGGATCTAAGGCTTCTCCAATACCTACACCATTACCCCAATCTGCACGACGCTGAAGGCCTGCACGAATTTTCCAATCATCTATCTCATAGTCAATGCGTAGATCAATATTTTCCCTCGATAAATTAACCTGCCCAGGGGCTAATGAGGCATTTGTTCCAAACATTCCATCTAGAACAGTTTGTTTATCACTCTCAATTATCTGACGTTGGCCATCAGTTTGGGTAAACTCAAAGGATACAGCGAGTTTCCCATCACTAATTTTTACGCTGTTCAATACCCACAACTCTTTATGGTCAAAACTGCCAAGACGCACACCTGCTTGAGTACCATCAATATCATCATATGATTTAGTAATCACATTAATGGTGCCGGCAAACGCATCGGCCCCGTACACCGCCGAACCAGGCCCCCTAACGACTTCGATCCGTGAAATAGCGTTTATAGGCATTCCGCCCCAAATTAAACCACGGTCACCCTGAAATAAGTTGGTCAGTGGTACGCCGTTAATTAACATTAAGACTTGCGGATTATATTTTGAGTAAATACCACGAAAAATGTATGCGGGTTGGTAACCAAAGGGGTCATAAGAAACATGAAGGCCGGGGACAGTTTCTAATACTTCATCAATATCAGCCGCTCCCATATTTTGAATATCAGCTGCGGTAATTACCGTGGCAACTGAGGGGGCTTTAGAAACAGGCTGAAGCACTCCCGTGGCAATACTAATAAGTTCTTCATCACCATAAAGACCAAATAATGTCTCTTCATCGCTAAGTTCATTGTGTGGGTGCTCGGCAACAGCCGAAAAAGATAAGATAAATAGGATACAAAAATAGTACTTAGCAAAGATTTGCGACATTTCCTATGATTCCCTTCACTCTTCCTAAGTATGACAGCTGTATACGACGACTAGAGCTACCTTGCTTTAGGTCAATAAAAAATAACTACTGTTAGATTTACAATAAACATGCTTATTAATTAATAGCTCAATGTTACAGCTTGTCAATGATCTATTTACCACGTTTTTGTTTAATAGATATCCAAGTAAACATCCCCAAGTTTCTGGAATGTTTCATGCTTGCAACAACAGATTTTTTTATATTAAAGGTGACATTTTAACCCTAATCAAATCGACTGATGCAACTTAAGCGTTAGACTGAAGCACACACAGAATAATGAAGCAGCCCTCATAGACTATTATCGTTCAAAACGTCAATTTAATAGTATTGATTTAATATTTTCTGATGCCCGCCATGTTTTTTGAGTGTATCCAAGGCTAGTTGAAATTTTTGGACTAGTTCATCCGAAGTATCTTTGTTAAAAGCGTAATACACATCGCTTTTTTGCAATGTATAGACAGATTCATAATCAAGTTGACTAACTTTATTTTTCTTTAGCTCCCACCTGACAGCATTCAAGCTATAAGCAAATAAATCAATTCGTTTCAGATCAAGTTTTTGTAGTGAGCGTAAAATGACATTTGTACCTGCAAGGCTATCCAGTTTATTTACATCTACGCCTGAGTTAACAAGAAAGCGCTCACCCCAATCATTCTTTATCACTCCCACATGAAATGGTTTTATTTCTTCAAGTGAGTTGATTGTTATATGACGGTCTACTTTAGCGATTAAAGAGAACACCGTTGACGTAATAGGCCCTACCCATTTGAACTTGTTTTCTCTCTCCTTGGTTCTGGTCATCGTAAAAAGGCATGCATTCTTTTTAGACAAGACATTCATGTAACCACGAGCCCAGGGTACAAGGTCTATACTGTTGCGGGTTTGGGTTGATTTTAATGCTTTCAGTATCTCAACCATCAGATCAACCGAAACACCTTGTAATTTGTTATTCTCAACAAAGTTAAATGGCGGGTAGTTTTCAGTCATGAAGGAAATATCATCGACCGATTGCGAAAAGCTATGTATTGAAAACGAAGCACAAAAGCAAAAAGCTAAACTAAAAATATAATTTTTGATCATTTTTTTAGTGCCTCAAAAGAGTATAAAATACTTAACTTAAGAGCTTTGTATGATAACAACCTGTTTAAACTACTTCGTTCCCCTTATGTGTTCCTAAAGTGGAATGACATATAGCTTAAGCGTGTAAATCTCTCAACATAAGGTACTTTTAAGTATAGTACTTTAACTTAGAGAGCACCTTATAACAGCTCTAATTTGTCTCTCGTACCACACTGAAATACCGCCACTAAGGAAAATTTAAAAAACTCACTACACGTTGTCAGGTAATCTTTAACCCAATATTTTATATCATCTGAAGTATGTGGTGGTATCTGGCAAGTCACCACATACTTAGAGTCTGTTTGTTTTGAATCATCGGTGACTAAAATTCTCAGGTTTGAATTAACTTCATCCCATTCAACCAGAAAGTATCGTGAATTGTCATTGATGTTGTCTGATAAAAGACTAACAGCTTTATCGATAGACATCTGAATTGCAAACTCTGTTCTTTCACCTGAGAGAGGATCTAGTTTAGCAAAGTGAATAATGTATGGCAGTTCTTCATAGATACGCCAATCCAATGTTAATGCTCCTGTTGTTGTGAGAGATAAGTTGTGAGAGATAAGCTCTAAGGAATAGGTTGAAAGAGAATAAGCAGTCAATTATTAGCTTTATATTGTAGTTCGCTGCCTTAATGCTTCAAACAAACAAATACCTGTTGCCACTGAAACATTTAAACTACTAACACTTCCCTCCATAGGGATTTTAGTCAATTGATCACAATGTTCTCGGGTTAAACGGCGTAAGCCACTCCCTTCTGCTCCCATTGCAATCGCCATTGAACCTTTTAGGTCTGTCTGGTAAATATTTTGCTCTGCTTCGCCTGCCGCCCCTGTAATCCAAATGCCAAAATTCTGTAACCATTTCATCGTGCGAGCCAAGTTGGTGACACGAATAACAGGTACGTGCTCAGATGCACCACAAGCCACTTTTCTTGCTACCGAGTTAAGCGGCGCTGATTTATCCTTTGGCACAATAACAGCATGAACACCTGCAGCATCGGCAGAACGTAAACAAGCCCCTAAGTTATGAGGGTCGGTAACTGAGTCTAGAATTAATAAAAAAGGCGGTGTAGATAAACCTTGTAAAATGTCTTCTAAATCACCTTCAGTTTTTTCTATTTCTGCTTTGATCAGTGCAACAATGCCTTGGTGGCGCCCGCTAACCAAAGCATCTAATGATTTACGAGGTACGAGTTCAAGCTTAATATTTTTTTGCTTGATAAGGTTAATCAGCTTTGACAAGCGCTGATCATCACGACCTTCTTGAACTTGAATAGATAACACTGAGTCAGACTCATTTCGTACCAGCGATTCAACCGCATGCAAACCAAATACTGTATCTTGGTTCATGATTTTTTAACCTTTCGCTTTCGTACACCACTTGGCTTATCTGATGCTGCTACCGTTTTTTTTGTTTTCTTAGCAGGAGTTTTCTTTTTTACTGCTTTCTTTTCAGTTTTTGGTTTATCTGATTTGTTCTTCACAACCTGACGCTTTGTGGGTTTCTTAGCTATTTTTTTCTCTTTACCCTCAACATTTCGGCCTTTAGCTGAACGACGTTTAGTTCGTTTACTAGGCTCTGAACTAACTAACATAAAGTCGACTTTACGTTCTTCTAAGTCGATTTTTGCAACTTCAACAACAACACTATCACCCAAGCTATAGCTCATTCCTGAGCGCTCGCCTATTAAGCGATGTTTCGCCGCTTCATATTGATAATAATCACTTTTTAGAGAGGTGACATGCACTAAACCTTCAACATATAAATCTGCCAGTTCGACAAAGAAACCAAAACCGGTTACACCAGAAATAATGCCTTCAAATACTTCACCTAAATGTTGCTGTAAATATTCACACTTCAACCAGCTGTTCACATCGCGCGTTGCCTCGTCAGCACGACGCTCTGTCATCGAGCAGTGTTCTCCCAAAACCAGCATCTTTGCCAAATCATAAGGGTAAGCATATCGTGACAAGTCCAAATCATCAGGGCGAACGACATCATCACTCACCTTTTCACTGTAAATAATCGATTTTATCGCTCTGTGTACTAGTAGGTCCGGGTAACGTCGAATGGGTGACGTAAAATGAGCATAATGTTCATATGCTAAGCCGAAGTGGCCTTTTTCTTCTGGACCATACACTGCCTGACTCATTGAGCGAAGCAGTACTGTTTGCAACACACTGAAATCTGGGCGATCTTTAATTTGGCGAATAATTTCTTGGTAATCAGCTGGGCTTGGTTCGTCTCCACCCATAAGCTGTAAACCTTGTTCACCTAAAAAAGCACGCACATTCTCAAGCTTTACAGCGCTTGGCGTTTCATGAATTCGATAAAGCGCAGGAATTTTATGACGCGACAAAAATTCTGCCGTGGCGACGTTTGCACACAGCATACATTCTTCGATAATTTTGTGGGCATCATTTCGGACTGTCGGGACAATCGCATCAATTTTACGTTCTTCACCAAAAATAATTCTGGTTTCTACGGTATCAAAATCAATTGCACCACGCTCTTTTCGTCTTTCTGTTAATGCACCAAACAGCGAGTATAAATTTTGAAGTTCTGGCAATACTTCAGCAAAATCTTCGCAAAGTTGAAGTCCATCAGATGACTCTGGTTCTTCTAACATGGTTCCAACCTGATTATAGGTCAAACGAGCATGACTAAACATGACACCTTCATAGAACCTGGAGCCTGTCACTCGGCCCTCTTTACTGATATCCATTTCACAAACCATGCATAAACGGTCTACTTTAGGATTTAATGAGCACAAGCCATTGGAGAGCACTTCAGGCAGCATCGGCACAACATAATCTGGAAAATAAACGGATGTACCGCGATTATTAGCTTCTAAATCTAAAGTTGACTCCGGCTGTACATAGTGACTAACGTCAGCAATAGCGACATACAGCTTCCAGCCCGACGCTTGTTTTTTACAATAAACAGCATCATCAAAGTCACGTGCATCTTCACCATCGATAGTAACAAGTGGCAAGTGTCTAATATCAATACGCTGCTCTTTATCTTCATCAGCCACTTCTGGCTTTAGCTTTCCAACAGCAATTTCAAGTGCTTTCGGCCACTCAAATGGAACCCCATAAGTACGAATAGCAACATCAATTTCCATTCCCGGAGCCATGTGGTCACCCAAAATTTCAATCACTCTTCCTGTTGCATGTGTTCGTTTTGTCGGTTGATGCAGGATTTCTACCACCACATACTGACCATGTTCTGCATCAGCAGTATCATCAAAGTCGACTAATATTTGCTGGTTAATTCGAGTGTTTTCAATTTCAACCTGAACTATATTACCTTCTCTATATAAACGCCCAACCAGTTGCGTGGTATTTCTCTCTAATATTTCTATAATGACGGCGTGTCGCTTACCACGATGGTCTTCACTATCTGCACGAACAAGTACACGGTCGCCATCAAAAACGGTTTGCATCTGACGAGCAGATAAATAAAGATCTGAGCCACCTTCATCCAGCTTTACAAAACCAAAGCCATCTCGATGCCCTATCACAACACCTTTCATCAAGTTTACCCGAGAAACAGGCAGGTACTGCCCCCTACGATTACAGACAAGCTGTCCATCACGCGACATAGCAATTAAACGCCTGCGTAATGCTTCAATATTATCAGGATCTGTTAAATTGAGTTCTGCAGCTAATTCCGGGTGCGTAGCAGGAGCATTGCGGCCATCTAAATGACTCGATAGAAACTCTCGACTTGGAATGGGGTTCGTGTAATTTGAGGCTTCACGAGCTTGATGAGGGTCAGAAGAAATCGCTTGTTTCTGACTTTTTTTAGGTTTTGATTTTGTCATTAATGACCGCGCTTGAGTTGACTTTCTATCGATAAATAAAAAGAGAAATAGAGTGCTTTGCATAACCCAAGCCTCTGTATTGCGGTAGTCTTTTGAGCCGGAATACAGTTCTTATATGGCTATTTTATATTAAAACAATGGATTCCGGCTGAAAAGCACACCGGAATGACAAAGTAGTTTAAGCAGCAGCTGTCATGCAAAGCTCTCAAATAAAAGTTCAAGCGCTAATTATAACGCCTAACGAACAATATGTAGAAATAAATTCACTCCGCTTGGATCTTTCACGACATGCATTTGTGAACGTTTCACCCCACAACAGGATGCTAGGTAATATAAATGAGCTTCACTTCTTGGATTAACATGCCACTTTAGAAAATCCATATAGTTTTGGCTTGGGTTGGCAGTACTTAAATTACCAATCACTAACTGCCCACCTTTTTGAGTTTGCGTCAGTAATTTTTCAAGCGTTTGTTTGAAAACAATATCATTCAAATAATCAAACAAGCCTTCCGACCAAACTAAATGATATTGGTCGGGTGTTTTTAAATCCGCCACGACACCATGCTGAAACTGGACTTGCTCAATATGCTCTCTACACAGCAAACGAGCATAATCTAGCGCTTTCCAATTATTATCCATACATAAAAATGAGGCATTACTCGCTGATGCTTTTAAGTAATTAGCTACTGAGCGCGAAGAACCCGATGCAACATTTAAAATATTTGCATTGCCTGCTGTGTGCTCTACTTCCTGCATCGTTCGTTTGAAGTAGTTCTGACTATTTTGAAAAGCTTGAACAAATGGTTGCTGATTCCAGAACTTGTCCCACTTCTTTAAACTTTGGTCTGACGTTTGGTAATCACCGCAAATTCGTTCTATTAACTCGAAATCTCCCGAATGACCATGTGGTTTTCTATAAGCAAAACCTTGCATAGTGTCGAAAGTCAGAGACTTACCCATTAAGTCTTCTTTAAAGTCGGGGCCATAACGGTCAAATTCACCACGGCGCTCAAGTAGGTTAAATTCCCCCAGAGTATGATTCAAGGTTGCATATTGTTCAGGCTCAGGCCCACCGGCTTGCACAAGATCATACATATAGTTCACTGGAGTCATCATACTTTTACCTTCATTTAGAATACTTATATAGTCTGAAGGACAAAATTAGAGTAATAAAACCAATTTCTTCATAAAATTGTAAAAAGAGCGTAAAAAATTCACTCAAATGCAACAAGAATGTAAAACATCATCATTCTGTTCACACTTTTCACCAGCAAAACTGTACAATAAATAACCAAACCGATAATATTTCCAGTTACATAACGATACATTCAATTGGATTGAGGTTCTTATCGTGTCATTAGATACTATTCCCAGCTTTGAAGAATTAGTCATACTCGCAAAAGAAGACCCTAAGGAGTTTGAGGCTCTACGCGCTCATTTATGCGATCAAATTTTAAGTCAGGCACCTGAACACATAGCCAGGCGTTTACAAGGTTTACAATTTAAAATCGATATGGAGCGAAGGCGTTCCAAAACGGCCATGGCATCCTGCCTTAAATTATCAAGTATGATGAATGATTCACTGATTGAATTAAAAGAAGTGCTTTCTAACCCTGAAGAGTTTTTACGTGCTCATCAAGCAAGTATTCAGATAACAAACAAGAAACGGTCAAGCGCTGAGATTATCCCGTTATTTCCTCAAAATCAAAAGATTGAATCCTCTTAATTTTTCCCTCAAACTAGCGCTTTAATTAAAGAGCTTTGCACGACTCATCTCTTCTGTCATTCCGGTCGTCTTTTTAGCTGGAATCCAGCTCTTTTCTAGCTATTTAGACATAAAAACAATGGGTTCCGGCTAAAAAGCACACAGGAATGATGAGGTTGTTTAGTCAAACGATTGTCGTGTAAAACACTCAAAAAAAACAAAGAGACTATATATGGGAAAAATTGCATGGGTCGCTGGCGCCACGGGCGCTATTGGAAACCAACTTGTTAAATTACTAAACCAAAGCCCCGAATACGATAAAGTCGTGGCTTTTGTCCGCAAACCGGTTACTAATAACTGGGAGACTTTTTCAAAAGTTAAACAATGGGTCGTTGATTACGAGCAACTTGAGGTTCCTCAGGGAGAAGCGGCTCAAGTAGATGATTTATTTTGTGCGCTCGGCTCAACTACAAAAAAAACGCCTGATAAAAAGGCTTATTACCAAATTGATGTCCAATACCCTTTAAATTTTGCAGCATTAGGTTCACAGCATAGTGCTAACTTCTATGGATTAGTTTCTTCTCATGGCGCCAGTCAAAAGGCCCTTTCTAACTATTTGAAAATGAAAGGGGGACTGGAGGCAAAACTCCAAGAACAACCCTACTCACACATCGCAATAGCTCGTCCAAGCTTGTTAATTGCTAAACGAAAAGAATACCGCTTAGTTGAGCACTTGAGTGGTTTTGTTATGAGTCAGTTACCTGGAAATTATAAAGCCATTAACACCGTGGATGTGGCGACCTCTCTAATCAAGTCTGCGAATAACGGTCACTCAGGTCTTGAAATACTTCAATCCAAAACTATGCACAGTAAATAATTTTTAGTCTGCTCCAAACATCGAAGCAGTGAAAATAGCGCCTTCTATAAAAGGTACATACTCTAAATGTCGAATGAAGTTCAACACGAAATTGATGCATTAATAAGCTCACTAAAGTCAGTGCAACTTGCCACACTCAATGCTGAACACCAAGCAAATATAAGCTATGCACCTTACTTAAAAAGAGGCGAGGCCTTTTATATTTTTATTAGTGAATTGGCCTCACACACTCAAAACCTGAAACTAAATCCAAAATTATCATTAATGTTTATTGAGGATGAAGTAAAAAGTAAAACAGTTTTTGCTAGACAGCGTTTGATTCTTGAATGCAATAGCCACGTGATTACAAAAGATGAAAAACAATGGGAGGTGATTTTAGCTGAGCTTGAAAATGCCCAAGGCCCCACCATTAAATTACTTAAATCGCTACCAGACTTCTGTTTGTTTCAACTAACACCAGAGAAAGGTAGTTTTGTTAAAGGCTTTGGACAGGCATTTAAGTTGTCTGGTGAGCAACTAACAAACATTGCACAGGTGAAGTAGCTTCGTCTTACCAAGCTACTTCATGTCCAACACCCTTTACTTACCAATTAGGCCTTTAATGGCATTTGGGAGATCTGCTGGTAAAACAATTGACTTGCTGTTTTCCGACGATGCTAAGTCGCCTAGAGCTGAAATATATTTTTCACCTAATAAATAGACGACAGCCATATCCTTATCATTCATGGGTTCAGCGACCATTTGAATCGCTTTTTGACGCGCATCTGCTAATGCAAGTTCAGCTTTAGCATCTTGTTCAGCCGCTTCTTTTCGACCTTGAGCTTCTAGAATTTGCGCCTGCTTCTGCCCGGTTGCCTCAAGAATTTGTGCTTCTTTGCTTCCTTCCGCTTTAGTTACCGTTGCTCGTCGCGCACGCTCTGCCGAAGCTTGCTCTTCCATCGCCTGCTGCATCGTTGGGGAAGGGTTAATGTCTTGAATCTCCACAGATCGCAAGCTTATTCCCCACTCCTCAATTTCTTCCGCAATCGTTTCTGTCAATTTACTCTTTATTTGGTCTCGTGAACTTAGAGCACTATCTAAATCCATTTCGCCAATAATTGAACGCAATGTCGTTTGCACTTTCGTCTGAATCGCAAAGCTGTAATTATCAACACCATAAACAGCCTTTTGAGGGTCTATAATCGATATATAACCCACCGCACTGGTAATAATGATCGCATTATCCTTGGTAATAACTTCTTGCGAAGGTATGTCTAAAACAATTTGTTTGGTTGTAAGTTTATAGGCGACCTGATCGAAGTACGGAACAATGATATTCAAACCTGGCATCAAGGTTTTCTGATACTTTCCAAACCGCTGAACAACCCACTGATAGCCTTGAGGTACTAACCTAACCCCCTGAGCAATAGTAATTAAAACAACGATTAAGACGGCTATCGCAATATATAAGCCTGCATTCATGACATGATTCCTTTTAGATTAGTTTTTACGCATGATTAATATGTTGTTTTTTACATCGACCACTTGAATCTGATCACCAATTTCAACCTCACCTTCTGTTTGAAACTCCCATTCATCCACCCCTAATAAAGGTGTAGAAAAACGAACCTTCCCACATCGGCTGGCCAGTGGTTTGATAATCACTAACCCCTTCTCACCCTCTACATCACTCAGCACGACTTGGCCGCCATGCTTTAAATCAGGCTTTAGAAACTTGAACCAAAGCGTGGTCAAAAATGCCGAAATTAGTGCCCACATCGTAATTTGGATGGTGAGCGTAAGTGAAGGCATCATGATGAGTATTAAACCAACAGACACCGCACCCAAACCAAACCATAAAGCAGTAAAGGATGGAATCATCAGCTCTAACAACACTAAGCCAATACCGAAAACAATCCAGTGCCAATAAAGAATTTCCATGTATCATTTCCTTTAATGATTGAAAATATAAATGGTTAACGCCCCCAGCGACCAACTAGTGATTGGTTTACACCAAGTTGGTCAAGTATTCGGGCAACAATAAATTTAATTATGTCATCAAGGTTTTGTGGTTGGTGATAAAACCCCGGGCTAGCAGGTAAGATCACGGCCCCCATACGGGTGAGCTTGAGCATATGCTCAAGATGAATTTCTGAGTATGGCGTTTCTCTTGGTACAAGAATAAGCTTTCGGCGCTCTTTTAAAGCAACGTCAGCAGCTCGTTCAATTAAGTTGTTGCTGGCACCACAGGCAATCGCTGACAGCGTGCCGGTACTGCATGGACAAACAACCATCTGGCTAGGTGCCCCTGACCCTGAAGCAACGGGTGCCATCCAGTCCTCTTTACCAAACACACGTATTTGCCCAGAGCTGGCATTAAATTTCTCGTTCAAAGCCTGTTCCATCTGAGCGGCTTGGCCTGGCAACTTCAAATCTGTTTCAGTTGTTATCACTATGTGAGCGGCTTTAGATACCATCAAATAAACACGTAAGCCTTCATTTACCAAACACTCAAGCAACTTAAGGCCGTACTGAACACCGGATGCCCCCGTTATGGCAACGGTAATAGTTTGAGAAAACTCGAGACTCTCACTCACTCAACGCCTCCAGAATATGTTGCAGTTTTATTAGCTGAGATATTATTAGTAATGGCATCAATTAGTTTTTGATGAATACCAGAAAAACCACCGTTGCTCATAATAACGATGTGCGTTTCACCGTTGATCGCTGAAATAGTTTGTTCAAGCAAAGTATCTGTCGTTTTACCTAACGCATGTTTACCATTTGCATCTTGTATTTGCTGTTCAAGCCAGTTCATTTCAGTTTGGTTCTTTTCAGATAGGTCAGCCCAGATTATCTGGTCTGCTTGCTCGGCACTCTTTAATAAGGTTTGGGCATGGATGCCCATTTTCATCGTGTTAGATCTAGGCTCAATGAGCGCAATAATCTTTGCTGCGCCTACTTGTCGCCTTAAACCATCCAAGGTTGTTTTAATTGCTGTCGGGTGGTGAGCAAAATCATCGTAGATCGTTACAGCGCCGAGCTTTGCTATCCGCTCCATGCGCCGCTTTACCCCTTTAAAACATGATAAGGCTTCAGCACTATGCGCCAAAGTGACGCCAACATGCCTTGCAGCCAACATAGCGGCAATCCCGTTTTCAATATTATGCTTGCCCGTTAAGGTCCAGCTAACAGATTGTTTTTCTTCACCAAGACTAATTTCAAATGAGCTTCCGGCTGTGTCTAATTGCTTCCAGGCAGGCTTTCCATTTTTATTACCTTCTTGAGAAAAAGATTGTTTTTCTGCCCAACAACCTTTTTCTAATACTTGATCAATCGCTTCAATGCCTTCAGGATAAATCACACGCCCATTGGTTGGAATGGTGCGAATCACATGATGAAATTGAGTTTGAATTGCCGCTAGATCTGCAAAAATATCAGCATGATCAAATTCAAGATTGTTCACAATAAACGTTCGTGGACGATAATGGACAAACTTGGAACGTTTATCGAAAAAGGCACTGTCATATTCATCCGCTTCAATAACGAAAAAAGGGGTTTCACCTAAACGGGCTGAATAGCCAAAATTACCAGGGACACCACCAATCAGGAACCCTGGTTTCATTCCCGCATACTCCAGAATCCAAGCGAGCATGCTACTGGTTGTTGTTTTCCCATGAGTACCTGAAACACCTAATACCCATTTCCCCGGTAGTATTTTATCTGCTAGCAATCCTGGACCAGAGGTATAAGGCAAGCCTTGGTTTAGAATTTCTTCTAACAAAGGGTTACCCCGACTAATCGCATTACCAATCACATAGAGGTCAGCACCAAGATCCAGCTGCTTCAGGTCATAGCCTGAAATAAGGCCAATCCCCTGCTCTTCAAGCTGCGTACTCATTGGTGGATAAACCGCCTGATCACAACCTGTGACTTTCAGACCCATTTCCTTTGCTAGTATTGCCAGACTCCCCATAAAGGTGCCGCAAATACCGAGAATATGAATATGCATAAGTGTTAAAGACTACTCGTTGAGTCAATCTCAATGGCTTTATCCATGTTTTCCAGATAAGCCTGACGCGCTTTGATTTTTGTGCCGTGGTGAGCACGCATGTTCAGCGTCTTCATTTGTGTAGCCACTTTTTCTGCTGTCGCCATTAACTGGTCGGCTTCAACGATTTGATCAAAAAAACCTGCCAGTACGGCATCTTCAGGGCCAAACATCTCAGCATTAAATACAGAGCGGTTAAAGTAATTAGCAGGCATTCTATTACGCGCCATTTCAATACCTGCATGATGCATGGTCATACCAATAGCGACTTCGTTTAAACCAACTTTAAATGGGCCTTCAATACCAATTCGATAATCAGCACTTAATAAAATGAATGCCCCTTTAGCAACCGCATGCCCTGTACATGCGACAATAATAGGAAAAGGAAACGACATCATACGACGAGTGAATTTTGAACCTTCAGTGACTAATGCCATCGCATCTTTCATGCTTTTCTGCATTGTTTTCAAATCATACCCGCCGGAAAGAATACCTTCTTTTCCGCTTAGAATAACAACCGCTTTTGCTTCTTCAGCTTGATCTAATGCTGCATTCAGCTCCTCAAGAACCTGATGAGAGATAGCATTGACTTTTCCGTTGTTCAGAGAGATTTTTGCAACTTTTTCTGCAATTTCAATTGTTACTAATTCCATTATTTCACCAATTTATATAGTTAGAGAGCTTTGCACGATAGCCGTTTCTTTAAACTTCTTTGTCATTCCGGTGCGTTTTTCAGCCGGTATCCATTGTTTTAATATCGAAATAGCTCTAAAGAACTGGATTCCGGCTAAAAAAACTACCGGAATGACAGCTGCTTGAGTAGTACAAAGCATTTAGTTAATTATTTAAGATCTAAAAAGTGCTCACGATAATAGCTTAATTCATCAATAGACTCTTTAATATCATCCAAAGCCAAGTGAATATTCTTTTTGGAGAAGCCACTTAAAATGCTAGGTTTCCAGCGTTTAACGAGTTCTTTTAAAGTACTTACATCCAGATTTCTATAGTGAAAGAATTCTTCTAATTCAGGCATATACTTGACCAAAAAACGCCGATCCTGCCCAATACTGTTACCACACATAGGCGAACAACCCGCATCGACATGCTCTTTCAAGAACTCAATAGTTGCTTGTTCAGCTGTTTGTTCAGTTACCGTACTTTCTTGAACTCGCTTCGTTAGCCCTGTTTTACCATGTGTTGTCGTACACCACTCGTCCATTGAATCGAGTAAGTCATCACTCTGATGAACAGCAATCACAGGGCCAATTGCAAGTATATTCAAATCAGCATCAGTCACAATTGATGCGATTTCAATAATCCGTTCTTCTTCAGGATTTAAACCCGTCATCTCGAGGTCTACCCAAATTAAGTTGTTTTTACGACTCATGATTTTTGCCTTGCAATCAAAATATTATATTTAACTTTAAACTTAACGAAACAAGATAATGACTAAATCATGTTTAAACAAGCGCTACCGATGGTATTTTACTGTTAGAATGCGTTTATTCTTCAATATTCAACCCATATTTTCACTACACAACAAGTCTGGCTATGAGCAAACGTAAATTAAATCGTCGCCAACAGTGGCGAATTGAAAAAATTCAAGCTGAAAAAGCCTCGCGCGCCGATCGAAAAGAGAAGCAAATCAGCAAACAACAATGTGCTGGTGATCTAAGTGACGAACAAAAAGGTTTGATAATTGCTCACTATGGGCAACGCCTTGATGTTGAAGCGCTTGAAGGTGAAGAAAAAGGCAAAATTTTTAGTTGCTATGTTCGCGCAAATATCGATTCACTCGTCACGGGTGATTTAGTAGTTTGGCGCTCAGGCAAAGACTTTAGCGGTATTATAGAGGCGCGCTTGGAGCGCTCGAGTTTACTGCAACGGCCTGACAATTATGGCCTGTTAAAGCCTGTTGCAGCCAACATTGATCGTATCATTATAGTTGTCGCAACCGAGCCAACACCGTATGCAAACCTCATAGATCGCTATTTAGTTGCCGCTGAAACCTTGAATATTCAACCAGCATTGTTATTCAACAAAAGCGATTTGATAACGGATGAAAATAGAGAAACCATCGATTCTTTATGCGATAGCTACGAATCGCTCGGTTATGAAGTTCTTAAAACTTCTGCTTTCGAACTCGAACAATGTGAATCAACCCTTCTCGAATGGTTAAAAAATTACACCAGTATTTTTGTTGGGCAATCCGGCGTCGGTAAATCCTCTCTGATTGGAAGTATTTTAGGCGATAAATCAATTCGGATTGGACCTTTATCTGAACTGTCGCGCAAAGGCATGCACACCACCACAACCGCAAAACTTTTTCATATTCCAGGCGGTGGTAAAATTGTTGATTCTCCAGGCATTCGGGAATTTGGCCTTTGGCATATCAATGAACAAGAGCTAATTGAAGGTTTTGTCGAACTGCGACCTTTTTTAGGTTATTGCCGTTTTCGAGATTGTCGACACAACAGTGAACCTAAATGTGCAATTTTAGGTGCTTTAGGAGAAGGTAAAATTAGCCAAACCCGAATGGACAGCTATCGCCGCATTAGAGACACACTTGGGGACAAGGAAACTTACCTCTAAATTTTAAAGTGAAGTCTTGGTAATAGACCTACACAATTAGCATTCACAGACTATAGTTAAACTATTCAGAGGCCCATACAACCTCTCTAACTTGTTAAAACTATTAAAACTTTATGTCCAATGAATCAATGCCGAACAATGCTCAGGACTGGGCACAGCATTTGGCCCAAAAACAGCTACCCACTCCTTTTCGGGTAGGTCAGCTAGTATTACGCCAGGTGGAGGGTGAAAATTTACCTTACGCCAAAATAGCTGCCACGATCAACAACGACCCGATCCTCGCTTATACTATAATGTCATTGGCCAACAAGGAACGCATACCAGGGAGTGAAAGTAATAAAACAGTCAGCCAAGCCATTAGCATGATAGGCGTTGATGACTTAAAAAACAGCATCAAAAACCTCCCCTTCCAAAGTGCATCATCTAAAGATATTAAAAGCTTTTACTATATTAGAGTCATGAGCACCAGTTTGTATGCCGCCCATCTAGGCAAGGCAATGAGCATCCATAAAACTAAAGGTAACCCTGAAGATATTTATTGGTCCAGTCTGTTTATGGGGGTCCCACTCTGGCACTTATGGCGATATGCGACGCCTGAAATGCGTTTAATTCGTTATGCTATTCGTTCAAATTTTAAATTACCGCAGGTCGCCGAAAAAGAAGTTTTAGGTGATTCCATCATAAATGTCACCGCAGCAATAGCAAAACATCTATCGTTACCCGATCTTGTTGGAGATTGTTTTAAAACCAGAAACCAATTAAGTAAAAAGCAGTGGATACAATTAGCGCACGCAACGCCAAGCAAAGGCATGCCGAACCGGATTGAAGATCGTGCTTTATTAATGGCAATGCAAGCACCGTACTTTCCAGTCATGCTAGCCAATTTAGTCGCTCATTTCGCAACCTATGATTGGTATTCAAAGGCGACCTTGCGCAGCCAGAAAATGCTGGCGACCTATTTACATATTCCATTAGATGATGCTATCAGAATGACTCACGAGGTCGCTGCGGAGATGTCCAGATCTCACCCATTGCCAACTGTAATGCTTCCTGCGGCTAAACTGCTTGTACCGCCAAGAAAGAGAACTAAAGCACAAGCATCACCCCCTCCACCCGAAAGAATGACTGATCAAGACGAACCAATTAAAACAATTGCTGAACAGTCTGCATTAACTAAAGAACAGTCTGACGCACTGGCCCAACAAGCAAATGAACCTCAAGCCAAGGCAACCAAGCAAGCACAACCCGCAGAACAAGCACAGAAAGAACCCTCTGACAATAACCCTTTGTTCGATGAACTAACTGAAATTATGATTCATCGCCCCGAAGAGTTCGTGGATTTACATGAATTAATGAATGCGGCCACACAAGGTATTGCCTACGGTATCAATTTAAAACGAGCCACTGTGTCGTTGATTAGTAAAGATGGCAGTCGTCTGAAGAGCTATTATTCCGTAGGCTGTCAGGATTTCGAAAGCTTAAAAGACTTTGGCACACAAATAGTCAAGAACACTATTTTTGAGAAGCTCTCTTCCCGGCCCGCGAGTATATGGGTCAAAGCTTCAAGTAGTAAGAAAATCACAGACCTTATTCCGATGAATTTTAGCCATGTAATTGATGAGAAAGACTTCTTTTTAATGTCTGTTTTTGTAGCTAAAAAACCCGTTGCTGTGTTTTATGCTGACAATCATAATGGTAAAGGCCTCACAGAAAAACAATATAAACAATTCAAATATTTATGCGGCGCTGTTAGTAATGCATTACAGCATCAAGCTAAAAAATAGAGTCCTTTTCCCTCATCTGATATAATTAGCGTTTTTCATAGTATTTTCATAAAAGAGACGCTAAACAATGCTTCCATTGCTTATTGAACCCAATGACCTTAAGAAAGCTTGCGAGAAAAAGCCTTCTGAGATGATCATCGTTGACCTAGGTAGCGAAGCACGTTTCCTTAACGAACATATCCCTGGTGCCGTTTTAGTTACACCAGCAGAAACTCAAGCTGGGCCGCCTGTTCCGGGCTTTATCCCCAGCAATGAATCATTAACAATATTGATGCGTAAAATTGGGCTCACTGAAAATACTCATGTCATTGTCTACGACGACGAGGGCGGCGGTTGGGCGGGTCGATTCATTTGGATGCTCGATGAAATTGGCCATAGGCACTATAGCTACTTAAATGGTGGTCTGATTGCGTGGAAAGGCGATGGATTTACGACAGAAAGTGGTATGCCGTCCATAATACCCTCTAAAGTATCCGTCAAAGCAAGCCACCTGCACACCATTAGTTGCGAAGCTCTCAGCAAAGCAATAAATAAAGAAAGCACTCAAGTTTGGGATGCACGTTCTCCCATGGAATACACTGGTGAAGCACGATATGCAGCTCGTGCAGGACATATCCCTGGCGCAGCTAACTATGAGTGGACACGTGCTATGGACCCACAGAACTATTACCGGCTCAAACCATTACCAAAACTCATATCTGAACTAGAAGCAATTGGCATTACACACGATAAAAATATCGTCACTCACTGCCAAAGCCATCACCGGTCGGGTTTAACTTATTTAATTGCTAAACTACTAGACTTCCCAAATATTTTGGCTTACTCCGGCTCTTGGGGCGAATGGGGAAACCGTCAGGATACTCCTATTGAATCTTAATCAGTTTTTAAATTTTTTACTTACAAGGAATTATCAGCTCAATGAACTTGAATGATCTTTTTGTCTATAGCCAGTACATCACACCTCAACACTTACTTTCCCGAACGGCTGGAAAAATCGCAGATTGTGAAATCCCAAGTTTTAAAAATCCGCTGATCAATTGGTTTATTAAACAATATGGCGTCAACATGTCTGAAGCTGCATTGGGATCCGCTGAAGACTTTAAAAGTTTTAATGATTTTTTTACTCGTCAATTAAAAGAGGATGCTCGTAGCATCGATCAGTCCCCGAGCTCTATCATTTCGCCAGTAGATGGCGCTATTAGTCAATTGGGAGGCATTCAGCAGGGTCAAATATTTCAAGCTAAGGGCCAAAGTTTTAGCGTCGTCGAACTCCTCGGTGGCAATACTGAACGTGCAGCACCATTTATGGGCGGAGACTTCGCAACCATTTACTTATCCCCGAAGGATTATCATCGTATTCATATGCCTTGTACGGGGACTTTACGTGAAATGGTTTATATTCCAGGTAAACTATTTTCTGTGAACCCGGTCACAGCTGAAAATGTACCCAGATTATTTGCACGAAATGAACGCGTTGCGGCAATATTCGATACTGAGTTTGGCCCAATGGCTATGGTTTTAGTCGGTGCAATGATTGTTGCAAGCATTGAAACAACTTGGTCTGGACTAGTCGCGCCTATCAAACGCAATGTTAAAACCACTTCTTATGGGCCTTCAAATGAAGAAATTAAAATAGAGAAAGGTGAAGAGATGGGCCGATTTAAGTTAGGTTCAACGGTTGTACTCGCTTTTCCACCTAATGCAACTGAGTTTGTAGAGTCTTTAAAGGCAGGTTCTGCTGTTCAAATGGGGCAAACTTTTGGCTCTATAAATAAGTAACACCGTAATGGGTTATCGTGCACACATAGAAGCGTCTAACGGCTAATCAGTGTGCACGAAATGATCCCTATGAATCTATTTTATCTTGTTGCGATTCAACTTTAGACCCCCTGCTTCCCATTAAGCTCATACGCCTGACTTCAATCGAATACATCCAAATTAGTGACACCCATGTTATCCCGTACATCAACATAAATGCTGACGAACGCACCGCAGTAAGGTCTAGTAAAACACCAAACATAATCGGCAGAATAAACCCGCCCAAGCCTCCAGCTAAACCAACAATCCCTGAGACGGCACCGATATTATCGGGGTACTCATCTGAAATATACTTATAGACAGAAGCCTTTCCGAAGGCCATTGCAACCCCCACAGTAAACAATAGTATGGTGAAAACAGTTGGGCTAAGATGAAGATTAAAAGATTGTGGGCCATTTACCGTTTTAATCGTGAACTCTGTTTCTGGGTAAGACATAATAAACAAACAAATCCAGCAAACCCACATCACCCACCAAGTAACTGAATGCGCACCATATTTATCTGAAAACCAACCACCAAGCGCTCTTAATATCCCTCCAGGCAAAGAAAAAGCCGCAGCAAATAAGGCGGCTGTTTTAAGGTCAAAACCATATTCGCCAACATAATACTTGGTCATCCATAACGCTAAAGCCACGTAACCACCAAACACAAACGAATAGTACTGACAATAGCGCCAAATATTCGGGTCTTTCAATACGCTTAACTGATCTCTAAAGCTTACTTCTGAGTGGATTCTATGCTCCTTATTATCGAAACTGAAAAACCAAAAGAGTATCGCTGCAACCAACATAATCAGTGCGTAAACTTTGGGAACCATCTGCCAGCCAAAAGCGACAACAATTGCGGGTGCTATTAGTTTTGTTAATGCCGCTCCCGCATTTCCGGCACCGAAAATCCCCATAGCAAGACCTTGATTTTTACGGTCAAACCATTTTGCAACATAGGCAATACCAACAGAGAAAGAACCACCTGCCAAACCTACAAATAAGCCGACAACTAAAAAGTGCCAAAATTCAGTGGCCATTGAGACTAAGTAAATGGGTAAAACAGTCGAAAGCATTAGGCAGAATAAAACAATGCGCCCACCAAAACGGTCCGTCATCATTCCCAAAGGAAGACGTGTTAATGACCCGGTCAAAACGGGCGTTGCAGCCAGCAAACCAAACTGGGTTTCATTTAAACCAAGTGATTCTTTGATCGGAATACCAATGACGGCAAACATCATCCAAATCATAAAACAGACTGTAAAAGAAATTGTACTTGAGGTGAGTACAAAACCTTTTTTCATACTTTCAGCAACCATCTTAATTCACCTTATTTTCTAGAAATGAACTGAAGTAGTTCACAAGCGATTACCGAAAAAAGTATAGGAAACAAAAGCCGGGTTTGCCATAAACGAAGTCCTAAAATGAAGGCATTTGAAATGCTCTAAATGTTAATTCCAGCGAATTGATAAGGTGATCAAATGAAATGAGAGCAAATAGAATAACTTAAAATACTAAGTTTAGGCTCGGGAAATGGGAAAGGTGAGCACTTCATCAATTGACTGAACACCTACTTTTAGCATTAGCACGCGATCTAATCCTACAGCAACTCCAGAACAAGCTGGCAAACCATGCGCCATGGCGGCAACAAGGTTTTCATCAGGCGGAATAGCAGGCAAGCCAGCTAAACATCGTTCCTGATTATCCTGATCGAAACGCTTAGACTGCTCTTGCGCATCAGTGAGTTCATAATAACCATTCGCCAGTTCCATGCCGTTAATATACAGTTCGAATCGTTGTGCAACTAGATGCCCTGCTGACGACAAACAAATTTGCGCTAAAGAAGCCTGGCTTGGTGGGTATTCACACAAAAAACAGGGGTTTTCTGCTCCTAAGAATGGCTCAATACAAATACTTAAAATAAGGTTTAAATTATCATCACGTGACAATTTCGGACCAGCATACTCGGCTAGCTCCCTTGCTTTAATCGCAAGCAGTTCATCAGTAATCTCAAACGGATCAATATCAACATAACGTAGAAAAGCATCCCTATAACTCAAATTTTCTGCAGAATTAGTACCTAAGGCATCACTCATGAGCAACTCAAGCTCTTGCATTAACTCAGATAAAGAAAAGCCAGGTCGGTACCACTCCAGCATAGAAAATTCAGGATTATGTTTCCGCCCACTTTCGCCATTTCGAAAAGTCTTACAGATTTGATAAATAGCACCACTTCCTGATGCAAGAAGTCGCTTCATCGGAAACTCTGGAGATGTATGCAAAAAATATGGCTCTGCCTCTGAGCCCATATTTTTACGAACTGAAGCGCTAATGCTTTCTAACTGGGGATCCGTTGCAGTGGAGGTGCTTAATATCGGCGTTTCAACTTCAAGCACCTTTCGTGCAACGAAAAAAGCCCGGATCAATGCATATAATTCTGCTCGGGCTTTTAAGTTGGATAGCGAACAACTCGCACGCCACATAGTCATACGTTTTACGACTTAGCGCGACTAACGTATTCATTAGTACGTGTATCAAGGCGTAGTACTTCACCAATATTCACAAACAGTGGGACGTTTACGGTTGCACCGGTTGAAAATGTAGCGGGTTTTGTGCCGCCTTGAGCTGTATCTCCTTTAAGACCAGGGTCAGTTTCAACAACTTCCAGTTCAATAAAATTAGGTGGTGTTACAGAAAGCGGAGCACCATTAAATAACGTTACCTCGTATACTTCCTGCTCTTTTAACCATTTCACGCTATCTGCTACCGCATTTTCATCCGCAGCATGCTGCTCGAAAGAACCATCAGTCATCATAAAGTGCCAGAATTCACCATCGGTATAAAGGTACTCCATGTCATAATCCATGACGTCTGCACCTTCAAGTGATTCATTAGACTTGAAGGTTCGCTCCCAAATACGACCTGATCGAAGATTCCGTAATTTGGTACGGCTAAATGCTTGACCCTTACCTGGTTTTACGAGTTCATTTGCGACCACAGCACAAGGGTCGCCATCCAACATTACTTTCAAACCTGAGCGCAATTCGCTGGTAGAATAATTTGCCATATTTCCTCACTGATAAGCATATATCGTGGTATTGCCTTAACTAGCATTGACAGTGTAAATTAGCCGTCCAGATAAGACTCATTTCAATAAAAGGCGCTCATGATACATCTATCCACCATTCCTGTCGAAGATAAGACTGTGATAACGCCTGACTGGAAAGAACTACTAAGCCAATCTAAACTCAGCACACAAGACCTGCTTAAGTTAGTCCGTTTGGAAAAACATCCATTAGCATCTGAGTCAGCTGAAAAGTTATTTGAACTACGCGTTCCAAAACCTTATCTGGATAAAATTGAGAAAGGGAAAGCTGATGACCCGCTATTATTACAAATATTACCTCAACTAGCAGAACACACTAATACGGCAGGGTTCACTAATGACCCTCTTGAGGAAGAGAAATACTCTCCAGTTAAAGGAGTAATCCACAAATATGAAAACCGTGTTTTACTGATTGCTAGCAGCACCTGTGTCATTAATTGTCGATACTGTTTTAGACGAAACTTCCCTTACTCTGAACACACGCAATCAAAGTCTGACTGGCAAGAGGCTTTGGATTATATTAGAAAAAATGACTCCATCACTGAAGTCATTCTCAGTGGTGGCGACCCCTTGATACACAGTAATAATTATTTATTCTGGCTTCTTGGCGAAATTGACCAGCTTACACATGTAAAACGAATTCGAATTCATTCACGCTTAATTGTCTCTTTACCTCAGCGAATTGATGCAGAGTTCATTAAAGCGCTTGGAGAGATTAACAAACCAATCATTATTGTTATGCACTGTAATCACCCCAACGAACTAGGAGATGAGCTCGCCCTGGCAACACAACAGCTCAGTGATCTGAACGTTACCTTGTTAAACCAGTCTGTACTATTACGTTCAATCAATGATCAGGCAGAAATACTCAAACAGCTAAGTGAAGGGCTTTTTGAAATCGGTGTATTGCCATACTATTTATTTATATTAGATAAAGTAACCGGTACTGCACACTTTGAAATTTCAATATCTGAAGCAAAAAAAATTCACCAAGCACTCCAAGCCTCATTACCGGGTTACTTAGTTCCAAGGTTAACAATTGAAGTTCCCGGACAGGAGTCAAAAACGTCGATAAGCCATAACACTAACCAAATCATTAACCTCTAATACAAACAGCCATTAATTACGCCACTAATTTTTTCTTAAGATTATTCCTCAACTTCAAGACTTTATTGTAATCCCTGCTATGCTAACTATAAGCGCTTTTGCGACTCATTTTTTTCTAACATATTTAGAGTGAAGAGTCGCAACATACTTACCAATATTTTGAACATGAGTCGGAACACTGAATGCTTGGCCCTGAAATAAAATTAAACATATCCGTACCAGAACAAACTCTAACGAGTTTATCTTTTACCGACCACACACCAACGGCAATGAAGCTGTGGGTAAAAAACTTGCCCATGGCAAATATCGGCGAAACTTCTCGCCAATTATATCAAGCAATTATAGAACTCAATAAGCTAATAATTTCACCAAATATCCGCTCTCAGCTATTGGAAATAATGCGTAAGCCCATCCATTATGTTTGCCAGGAACTTTCAAAACATTTTCTCAATCAATCAATTGTTTTATCAGACAAACAGCAAAAAGTTGCTAATTTAGCTCAAGCAATACAAATACATTTAGCGAGTGGCTATAAAATAGTCATGTTTGATTCAGCACCTCAAATAGCAAATGAAAAAACTCGAAGAAATTTCTCCTGCGCTGCTCACAGAATGATCTCTGAGTACGGAGTGGTATTACTGAGGGCTAATCAGCTGTATTCGCCTCCGCCAAAAGGTATTTGGCTTGATATGCATCTTGTTTTTAAATTTGCTGAAACCGTTAGCCTACTTAAATATATTATTACCGATGAAGAAAACAAGCACCTTCAAGAAACACGCATAGATCAGGCATATAAGCAAAATCTATTACTAAGCTGCTGTCGACCTAACCAACTCAGACAATCTGATATTCAATTAGTTTATGACGCATTTGAAATTTGGTCCGATTATGTTGAAGCAGGCGCTGAATACTCTGCGAACTCTGTCTTCGTTATTAATATGGAACAAGACTTACCACCACGATATCGTAGCTTGCTACACAATACCTTAACTGAGCATTACTATGGTTTTGACACAGCAGAGCTAGTTGATCGGTTAACAGAACACCTCAGTTCACTCCAGAAGAAACAAGGTGATGGCAGCTCTCATCTAACATCCCCTAAGGGCTTATCTGATGTGCTGATCAATCATCTGAATCAAGCATTCGGCATCCTTACCAAACGAACATTTAAACGCATTGCTAATCAGGGTTCGCTAAATTTATGTATTGGTTTAAGTGCGTCTCATTTTTATACTTCAGGAGAAGTCGAGTTTCATACTCAAATGCTGCATCGAAATGTTTCAAAAATTAATAGTGATGACAATATTTTTCTAACTCGAGCTAAACATCAAGGTGATGCCTGGTCAGGGGCTTATGATACTGGTGGGCACTCTGCAAGCCCAACAACACCTGTAGGTTCTGACATATCGTTTAACCGCCCTGTTGATAAAAGCAACGAAAGCTACCCTCATTATTCTATACCACTAATCAATACAAGCCCCGGCGGATACTGCCTTCAATGGTCAGGCGAAGTACCTAAAAATATTCAGGCTGGTGAAATCATATGTTTAAGAGAAACAGACAATCAGGCTTGGAGCATTGCTGTAGTCCGTTGGATTCGTCACATTAAGAAAAAAGGCACCCAAATTGGCATTGAATTATTAGCACCCAATGCACAACCTTGTGGGGTTCAGTTATTAAACCGAACTGGCGACCCTAGTGAATTTTTACGAGGCATGCTATTGCCTGAATTAAGTGGAATAGGCCAACCGGCGACATTAATCACGCCTCGACTTCCTTTTCAATCAGGTCATAAAGTGTCAATAAAATTAAGCGATACTGAAAACAAATGCCAGTTAGAAAAACGAGTTTCTGCTACGGGTAGCTTTAGCCAGTTTGAATTATCAGAAAGTGCTCAATTCAAAGGTGAAAATATGCTTAACAAAACTAATAGCCCTAAAGAGTCTGAAGATGATTTCGATTCTCTATGGCCAACACTATAAATTTCTGAATATCACCAACCGAACTTGAACAATACTGAGAATATTACTAAGCAATGAGCAGAACAAAAGAAACTATATTTTTATTAATTCTCGATAAATCAGAGAATGATGCCGAAAAAATGGTCAGCTTGCTACGCAACGCCGGGATACCGACGCGCGCAAAACGCATTGATGATGAAGAAGATTTAATCGCAGCACTTGAAGAACAATCTTGGGACTTATTTCTCGCAAGAGAAGAAGAAGCTGACTTCGATTTAGATCAGGCATTAATTTATATTCAGAAAAAAGATCGGGACATCCCTTTTATTGTCCTTAGCCAAAACTATGATCACGACAATACTGTTAATCATATAAAAGCGGGGGCAAAAGATGTCATCCCTTTCGAAAATGAAAAACATATTGTGGTTGCCATTCGACGAGAACTAGAAAATCGTATAATCCGCAAAAAATTACATTTGATGGAAGTCCAAATTCACGATGTAGAGCACCGCTGTGAATTATTGCTAGACAGTTCAAAAGATGCAATTGCCTATATTAGTGATGGCATGCACATTTACGCGAATACATCATATATGGATTTTTTGGGTTATGACGATATCGATGAAATGATCTGCGTACCTGTTCTGGATACCTTGTCATCTGATGCTCAAAAAAGCTTTAAAGATTTCTCCAAACTATTTACCGAAAGTAATACTTTTGAACCAATCGCTGAAATTAATAGCACCACAGTTAGAGAAGATGGTACCGAAATTAATGTAACGATGAGTTTATCGGAAGCAAGCTATGATGGAGAACGTTGCTTACAGGTTATTATCAGGCCAGAGCAAGATAGCGTTGAGTTACAAGAAAAAATAAAAGAAATGAGCCAGCAAGACTTATTAACCGGTCTGCACAATCGCCAGTATTTTATGGAGCACCTACACACAGCCAAAGAAATAGCGGTACATAATCATACACCTGCAGCCGTGCTGTATTTATCTATTGATAAGTTCCAAAAGATCAAAACAGATTTGGGTATGGCAGATGCGGATTTAATGCTTCGAGACCTAGCTCATACTTTAGATGAGCATACGAATGAAACTTACTCATTAGCACGATTAAGTGATGACGTATTTGGTGTTATTGCATCAACAAAAAACAGTAATGACATGCTGGAATTAGCTGAAATTTACCGAAAAACAATCGAAGACCACCTATTCGAAATTGAAGGAAAAACCTTACAGATTACACTGAGTATTGGTGCCACCTTAATTACTGAGAATGCCCCTGACAGCAATGATATTCTTGGCCGGGCACAAACTGCGGCACAAGAAGTTAAAGAACAGGAAGGCCATGAAAATGGCAATGGCGTACGTCTTTATACACCAAAGAAAGATTCATTCTCAGATGATCATGACATTGCCACAAGCCTAATTCAGGACGCTTTGGATAGTAATAAATTTAAACTACTTTTTCAGCCTATTATTAGCCTCCGAGGCCAAGGAGATGAGCATTACGAGGCATTCATCAGAATGCTTAATAGTGAAGGAGAAGAGATATCACCTTATGATTTCTTGCCGCCAACAGGTCCAAGCATGATGGCCAACAAAGTTGATAAATGGGTAATATTACAAACTATCAAGCACCTTAGCGAGCATAGATCCAAAGGTCATGAAACAAAGCTATTTATTAACCTGACCTCAGAAACACTACAAGACAAAACCTTTACATCATGGCTGAATGTGGCCTTGAAAGCAGCGAGACTCCCTGGAGACTCACTAATCTTCCAGGTCTCAGAAGCCAGTGCTATCAGCTATATGAAACAAGCAAAAGAATTTGCAAAAGGCATTAATACTTTGCACTGTAAAATGTCAATCAACCAATTCGGGCACGCTTTAAAACCCTTTAATTTACTTAAGCACATTGAGCCTGAATACATTAAACTGGAAGGTTCTTTTACTAAAGATATGCAAAAAGGTGATGAAGAAAAAGAACACGCTAAAGAAATGATTCAAACGCTACAATCAATGGGTAAAATAACCATTGTTCCTTTAGTTGAAAGCGCATCATTGTTATCAACTTTATGGCAGGCAGGAGTAAACTATATTCAAGGGTATTACTTACAAGCACCCGCTGCTGAAATGAATTATGATTTTAGCGAAGGCGACTAGAAACTCTCTGATAGTAACCTGAGTGCAATACCTGCTGCAGCGGTTCTGTTTTCGACACCTAGTTTAGGGAAAATCATTTCAAGATGTTTATTTACTGTACGAGGACTCATAGCAAGTATTTCAGCAGTATCACGATTTGTTTTCCCATTCGCAATCCAGAATAGTACTTCTGCTTCACGTTCAGTTAAGTCCAGTTTAGCCCTGAGCAACGCTGCTTCAATAGGCCGATTACCATCTATCAATTTTATCAAACGATCCCCACTACTATGCTGGCCGACAAAACGAATTGAAAGAGGGTAATCCAAGCCCTTTAATATCAATATGTCACCCGGCTTAAGAGTGCCGAACATCCATGCCGCTAATTGCGAAACAAAAGTGCCACTTAAGTCATACCCGTCAACTTTAGCCTTTGCAAACAAAGCATAGGTTTGAGGAGTTGCCCACCGGACCTCCCCCTCATTTGTGGCAGTAAATAAGTGTTGACCAGTACTATCCAATGCTGACTGTGCACTTTTGGTCAGCCTCGCATTTTTTAAATGAACCTTCATCCTTGCGATAAGTTCTGCCGGGTTGATAGGTTTTATTAAATAATCAACACCACCCACTTCTAAACCTTTTACAATATCATCTGTGTCAGATAAACCGGTCATAAAAATAACAGGAATATCCGCAAGGTCTGAATTTAATTTCAACTGTTTACAGGTTTCAAAGCCATCCATAACGGGCATGACAGCATCAAGCAATATGACATCAGGGCGAATTCGTTTAGCGATTGTTAAAGCTTGACGCCCCTCTAGTGCGACAAGTACATCCAAACCTTCAACTTCTAATGCATCATTAATTAAACTAAGCGCATCTGGCGAATCGTCCACCACAAGTACAATATCTGTATGTGTCAATGTGTTCATTTTTTATCCGGTTCCAAACAAGCAGCAAGCTGTTCAAATTGAAAGTTAGCACTTAGGTCTGCTAGGTGTTTATGCAATTCAGAGTTAATTATATCTTCTTCCAGCACTTGTATTAACGTTTGCACTACACCTTTACGATAGCCCATCTCTGCGTAAGCTTTAAGCTCACGAACTAAAGCATGATCAGGTATCACAAAAGCTTTTTTATTCTTCTTCTGATCATCAATATCAGAAAAATCAGATTCCAAATCACTATGATGCCCCTGTGTGATCCAATTCAGTTTTAGATATTCTGCTAATTTATCTAGCAATGCAGTATTGCTAATGGGCTTCACCAAATAGTCACTATAAGCTACACAATTATTAGACTTCTGGTCAGGCGCCCTTTGATTAGGTAAGTGGGCATTCGCCGATAGCATCAAAATAGGCGCTTGAACCCCTCGCTCACGAAGCATTTTTGCCAATTCAAAACCATTTTTGCCAGGCATGGAAACATCCATCAAAAACAAATCAGGTTTGGCCTGATCAAGCAAGTTCAAACAAGATTCAGCATCAAATGCTTCTAAAGTTGTAAATCCTAATGGTATGAGTAAATCTGATAGGAAACCTCGTAAAACAGGGTCATCGTCAACTAAGCAAATTATTCGCTGATAGCCCTCATACCCCACAACTTTAGCTTTCACAGACTCTTCTTTTTCTTTCGTATTGATCCAAGGTAACATCAAAGATACTTTAAAAACACTCCCCTCACCTAGCTTAGAATCTACCCGTAATTCTCCCCCCATAATCTCAGTCAATAGTTTAACAATAGTAAGACCCAAACCCGTTCCTTGTACATTGGGCGTTTGCAGATTTCTAACACGCTCAAAGGGGTCAAAAATTCTAGACAGATATTCTTCGTCAATACCGGCACCAGTATCCTTGATCGTAAACTCAGCAACTTGTGAGCGATAACTAACTTCAAAACTAACTTCACCTTCCTGAGTATATTTAACAGCATTTGAAAGTAGGTTAATCAATATCTGGCGAAGCCGTTTCTCATCCGCCATCACCACGCTAGGTAATCGGTCATGAATGATGAAGTTGAGTTGAACACCTTTATTTGTTGCCTGCATTTTGAACATATTGGCAAGTTGCTCTAATAGCTCTGGAAGCTGCACTCGATTACGATACAGGTCCAAACGCCCTGCTTCTATTTTAGAGATATCTAATAAGCCTTCGATTAAGTCAGCTAAATGCTGCCCACTCCGATGAATAATGTTTAAGCCTCGGGTTTGAGATTCGGTCAGATCGGACTTATCTGACAGTAACTGTGCATAACCTAGAATAGACTGCAAAGGGGTTCTTAATTCGTGGCTGATACCTGATAAATACCGGCTCTTTGCATCGTTTGCTTTTTCAGCTGACTCTTTTGCGTCCTGTAGCTCCATATCAGTCTGTTGATGAGCATCAATTTCACGCATAAGTTTTCTTGTTTGTCGGTTTGATTCCATCTGGGCAATCACACGACTCTCATGTGCAAGTAAAAACAACCATGAAATGACGCCACTTACGATCAGGAAAATAAAAAACAAGGTCACTAAACTTTCTTGTAGCACCACTTGTTCTGACAAAATAGCAGGCCTCATATGCTCATATACTAAAGCAAGTAATGCGGCATTGATCAGGTTCGTAATGAACAACAAGCCCATAAAACGTCCTAACCTGGAATTTACAAAACGAACCGCTTTACCTGAAATAAACCGCCTTAAGAAGTTCGCAAACTGACGAGACAAACGAGCGTGTGGTTTACAGCCATCTAAACAGCGGACATCAAGCGAACAACATAAAGAACAGATTGGTTGAGCATAAACGCCACAATAGCTCATATCTTCTAATTCGAAGGTATTTTCACAAATACCACAGGTTATCGACTGATGAGTTTTTAATAAGCCCGGACTCTGGTTTTCAACGGGGTGTTTTTCAATCAGAGAAATGAGTTCAGGTGATTGTCTAGCTAGGTAGTATTTACCTTTCGTTAACCAGGCAATGCCTGGCACAGCAATAAAACAAACCAACAGACTAACAAAATGACTTAAATTACGTGTTAACTCACCAAAAACACCCAGATAACTGATCATACCTAACGATGTCGCTAGAAACATTGAGCCAACCCCTACGGGGTTAATGTCATACAAATGGCCTCGTTTAAACTCGACAAAAGAAGGGCTTAAACCCAAAGGTTTATTGATAAGTAAGTCGGCAGAGAGTGAACCTAACCAGCTAACCGCAACAATCGCAAAGACACCTAAGATAGCTTCCAAGGCCTCATGAATTCCTAGCTCCATCAAAATTAACGCGATAGTCACATTAAATACCAGCCAAACAACTCGCCCAGGATGACTATGCGTTGCTCTGGAGAAGAAATTTGACCATGCAATAGAGCCCGCATAGGCATTCGTCACATTAATTTTCATCTGCGAAATAATCACCATAATGGCAGCTAAAACCAAGGCAAGCGTTGGCGATTGCGTTAAGTAATTAAACACCCGTTCATACATATAAGTAGGATCACTCGCGGTGAAATACCCTGCACCTTCGGTAATCGCTAGATAGGCAACAAATGAGCCGAATAGCATTTTTATCACACCAATAAAAATCCAGCCCGGCCCAGCAAGGGTCAACCAGAACCACCACTCACGCTTATTTTTTTCAGTCTTTGGAGGTAAGAAACGTAAATAATCAACTTGCTCGCCAATTTGAGCGACTAAAGCAAAAAAAACGGATGCCGCAGCACCAAATAGCAACCAACTGAATTCATTTGCTGCGGGAAGCACTTGGGGTGTATACGCTGTCCAGCCTTCTAAGCGTTCGAACTCATAAAACACAACTATAAAGATGGCGCTTATTTGAAGAACCAGCCACAGTGTTTGTGTACCAACCTGAAAGCGGCTAATCGTGGTGATGCCTTTCATCACAATAGGAATTACTGCAACAGCACAGAGAAAGTAACCAACGAATAGAGGAATACCAAGCAGTGCATTTAAGGCTGACGCCAGAATGGCGGCCTCAATAGCGAAGAAAATAAAGGTAAACGAAGCATAAATAAGCGAGGTAATCGTTGAGCCCAAATAGCCAAACCCTGCTCCACGAGTAAGTAAATCAATATCCAAACCATGTTTAGCTGAATGGTAAGCAATGGGAAAACCTGTGATAAAGAAGACAGCCGCAACCACCAACATTGCCACAATGGTATTTACGAAACCGTAGCTTAATGTCACAGCGGCAGCGATACTTTCAAGCGCTAAAAATGCCGTCGCTCCAAGAGCCGTTTTACCGACACGACTAATGCTCATCGTGCGTGCTTTTCGAGCAGTAAACCTAAGCGCGTAATCCTCCATCGTTTGGTTCGCCACCCACTGATTATAGTGACGTCGAACCTTTAATATTTTCTGTCTAGCTGTCATAGAGGTTTAAGCAAAGTTTGATAATCACACCCTTAGAATCCCTTAAGGGCAAATTTTTAAATAACAGATTTAGCCGGTGGTAAGGTTTTCACCTCAAGCATCCCTTCTGTCAGAATAAATTGGATAATATCATCCAATCCTTGAGCTTTCTTCAAATTTGAAAACACAAAAGGTCGATCCCCTCGCATTTTCTTTGCATCTTGATCCATCACCTCTAAAGAGGCGCCCACCAAAGGAGCTAGGTCTATTTTATTGATAATCAGTAAATCAGATTTGGTAATACCCGGCCCGCCTTTACGGGGTATTTTGTCGCCTGCTGAAACATCAATGACATAAATGGTCAGATCAGACAGCTCCGGACTAAAGGTGGCACTGAGGTTATCTCCCCCCGACTCTACAAACACGACATCCAGTTCACCGTGTCGGGCCATTAACTGATCAATGGCAGCCAAATTCATTGAGGCATCTTCACGAATAGCGGTGTGTGGGCACCCTCCCGTTTCAACACCAATAATACGGTCGGCTTCCAAGGCTTTATGCTTGGTTAAAAACAAGGCATCTTCTTGGGTGTAAATATCATTTGTTACCACTGCAATATTGTAATGGTCCTTCATTGTGGCACAAAGAGAACGTAACAAAGCTGTTTTACCTGAGCCAACCGGGCCACCGACACCTATTCGTAAAGTTTGTTTTTTTGACATAGTTATTCCTAATAATAAACTTCTTTTATTTGTAAAATGTAGAATGCACTAAATTTCTTTCTCACCCTATCGGCCCCCAATTAAAATACCTCGGGAATGACTATAAGGGGTTGTCATTCCGGTAGACTTTTTAGCCAGCATCCATTTTTACGATCGAAATAACCGACTGTACTGTGCTTCATGCAAAGCACTCGCAATTGCCAAAGCGGGTAAGCCTCCGCCAATATTATCTTCTAAAGTACGTTCGGCCTGCTCAATCGTCTGAGCGATTGCAGGCTGAAAGAGGGTCAGTAACTGCTGAGCCTGAGTTTGCCCTAATGGGACCAACTTAGTTGCTGCTGCAACCTGATTCTCTAGCCATGACCAAGTAAAACCCGTAGCGGTTTCTTCATATGGAATATCCCAACATTGGGCCGCATAGGCAAATAAGCTAACAAAACTCAATTCATTCTTCACAATACCTGCACCTTCGCTTTCAAAAGGAAAAGTGAAATCTAAACTCTTTAACAGCCGATATAGGGCTTCACCCATCGCAGTATCGGTCAAGCGCAGCTCTTTAGTTTCACGTGAGGCGATGGCTAAATCATTCAAATAACGAAAACGTGACCAATCCAACGCTTGGCAACTTTCCATCACGCCTCTAAGTATCGGTAAATCAACACGCGCTAGATTTTCTTTTAATTGTAGCTTGATCCACTCCTCAACATCCTCGTATTTTTTAATCCAAGCACATTCAATGGCATACTCCAACCCTTGCGAAAAAGCATAACCACCCACAGGTAAGCTAACGCTGCTTAGTTGTAGTAACCGCGCTAAAGCCAAAGAATTACTCATTTTTTATCCCTTCATGCCTGACATAAGTGATCATGATTCATTAATGGTCACCGTTAATTGTGGTTGTGACCACCTACATGTCGACCAAGATTATAAGCACCTGACTCGGGTGCAAATACCGCCTCTTCATGCGAGACTACCAAGCCTAATAAATGCACCATTTCTTCTAAAACATGATCCGGTTTAATACGTAACCATCGATCACCGATCTCTATCTTTGAATGTCGATTACCTAGGTGATAACAAGCACGCGAAAAGTTATGCCAATCGTCACAGCTTGCATGGGCGACTGCTTCGACAGCACCTTCAACTTGTACAACTTTTCCACATTCAGTTTTTAGAAATTCGCCAACAAGCAATGGATTACCACGCTCCAAAAAGATACGAACTTCAGTACCTGATAAACTCATTGCCTTTATTCGACCCTTATTTCGCTGATCATGATTTAAGGTTATCGTTTCAGCAACAGGGTCATGACAATGCATGCCGAGACGTTCATAGACTTCTAACATCTGTTTTTTCTACCTCTCGTTGTTTCTCATTCACTGTCATTTAAAAGCTTTACCCTATCATTTCAAAGTTCCACCCGATCATTCCCAAAGTATCTATTCGGGGACCCATTCTTTTGCCCTATGGATGCCGGTTCAAAACACTAGGCATGACAAAACATCATTAAAACAAGGTATAGAGCTGAGATAATGGTAACTCTGTTGCTGGTTCACATGTAAGTAATTCACCGTCTGCACGTACTTCATACGTTTGTGGATCAACCGTTATTTCTGGCATCCAATCATTCAATACCATATCGGTTTTACGAATATTTCGGGTATTTTTACAAGAGCTCAAATTTCGTGAGAGTTCCAGTTTTTCACCAATACCATTTTTCATAGCGGCTTCAGAGACGAAAGTCACCGAGGTTTTAGCGGCCGCTAAACCTTGAGCACCAAACATCGGTCGATAATGCACTGGCTGAGGCGTAGGTATTGAGGCATTAGGGTCGCCCATCGGCGCTGCGGCAATCATGCCGCCTTTTATAATGGCGGACGGTTTAATACCAAAGAAAGCAGGTTTCCATAACACTAAATCGGCCAGTTTACCTTTTTCAATCGAGCCAACTTCATGAGAAATACCATGAGCAATCGCAGGGTTAATGGTGTACTTAGAAATATAACGGCGGGCACGGAAGTTATCAGCCCCGGTTGCTTTATCTTCTTCCAATAAGCCAAACTGTTGTTTCATTTTATGTGCTGTTTGCCAAGTACGTGTGATCACTTCACCTACTCGCCCCATGGCTTGAGAGTCTGAAGAAATCATACTGAAAGCACCACGGTCATGAAATATATCTTCGGCGGCAATGGTTTCTTTACGAATACGTGAATCAGCAAACGCCACATCTTCTGGAATACTGCTATCCAAGTGATGACATACCATCAGCATATCTAAATGTTCATCAACGGTATTACGGGTAAAAGGGCGCGTTGGGTTCGTTGAAGACGGTAATACATTTGGATGTGAACACGCTCGAATAATATCCGGTGCATGACCACCGCCCGCACCTTCAGTATGGTAGGTATGTATGACGCGATCTTTAAATGCACCAATTGTGTCGTCAACAAAACCTGACTCATTCAGTGTATCGGTATGAATCGCTACCTGCACATCGTATTCTTCAGCGACAGATAAACAACAATCAATTGAAGCGGGTGTCGTGCCCCAATCTTCATGTAATTTTAAGCCGCAAGCACCTGCTTCTAACTGCTCACGTAAACCTTCCGGTAAACTAGCATTTCCTTTTCCTAAGAAGCCAAAGTTCATCGGCATGCAATCTGTCGACTGCAGCATTTTTCCGATATACCACGGGCCTGGCGTACAGGTTGTGGCATTAGTCCCCGTTGCTGGGCCTGTTCCGCCACCAATCATGGTGGTGACCCCTGACATCAGCGCTTCTTCGACTTGCTGCGGACAAATAAAATGAATATGGGCATCAATGCCACCTGCGGTCAGAATAGAGCCTTCACCGGCGATCACTTCGGTTCCAGGGCCAATAATAATGTCGATATTATCCTGGATATCCGGATTACCCGCTTTGCCTATACCGTCAATACGGCCTTCTTTGATACCAACATCGGCTTTAACGATACCCCAATGATCTAAAATCAAGGCATTAGTGATGACTAAGTCAGCAGTTTCTGCACTAGGTCGCTGACTTTGCCCCATGCCGTCACGTATTACTTTACCACCGCCAAATTTCACTTCATCGCCGTAAGTGGTGTAATCTTTTTCGACTTGAATCCAAAGGTCTGTATCCGCTAAGCGTACTTTGTCACCCGTGGTTGGGCCAAACATTTGTGCATAACTAGCTCTATCCATTTTAGCCATCAGACAGCTCCTCCATTTTGATCCGTACCAGTATTACTGTTAATAGAAGAATCATCCAAAAAGCCCATCACATCGCCTCGAAAACCATATACCTGACGATCCCCCGCATAAGCTACTAACTCAACTTCACGGCCTTGCCCTGGTTCGAACCTTACGGCTGTACCTGAAATAATATTAAGCCGAAAGCCTTTGGTTTTTTCACGGTCAAACTGAAGACCAAGATTGGTTTCATAAAAATGATAATGCGACCCGACCTGAATAGGTCTATCGCCAATATTTTCAACACGTAAAGAGAGCGTTTCTCGGCCAACATTTAATTCAATATCGCCTGCAGCAGTTTGTATTTCACCTGGAATCATCAGAATATCTCCTTAGCAGATTGGGTCGTGAACAGTGACCAGTTTAGTACCATCAGGAAACGTGGCTTCGACCTGCACTTCATGTATTAGGCTTGATACCCCTTCCATGACCTGCTCTTCAGTTAGCAAAGTTTTACCGTAACTCATTAATTCAGCGACAGTTCTACCATCTCGAGCACCTTCGATTATTTCCATCGTCAGATAGGCCATGGCTTCTGGATAATTCAACTTCAGCCCACGATTCAAACGTCTTTCAGCTAGCAAGGCGGCAGTAAACACTAGCAGCTTATCTTTTTCTCTTGGTAAAAGTTCCATCCTAGCCTCGGTATTATTTTGATATAAATTTGTTCATAAGGTGCGCTTGCACACCCTATAGCATTTTTAAGTCGCCCAAATTCTGGGCGCTACTACTTGTTTTTCAATTAACTCAGGACGAATTAAAACCCAAGCCTGAGTAAATAGTTTACGTGCTTTTTCAGTGCAGCTTCCCAGATAACGAACTGTCATAAATTCACCGCTCTGACTGGTGGCAAAAAATTCATTGGTATCCGTTTGTGCTTGAAGCAAGCGTAGGGCATCAATCAAACCTAGTCGATTGTCTTTGAAGGGCCCCGCAATCATCAAACCATGAACAGGTAAAGAGCGCAGCCCAGCATTGGCGTTTAATAAAGCGCTATCACCTTGATCTATCACCAAATTTTCATTTAAGAGAATACGACCATCTCGCCAAATCTGCATATTCTGTGACACGGAGCCCGAATCAAAAGTAATATTGTTAGCCGGTAAACCAAAACAAGTCACCTCCCAACCAATAAAATTCGCATTATCACTTAAATCAACGCGAGTTTTCATGCGTGCTTGTGCAGAGGGAAAAAGAATGGTTTCTAAGGGAAACCACTCAACGGTGGCATTTTTTTGTACGCTAATCTGTAAGTTTTGTGCCTGAACACCTTCTTCCTCACGAGCCTTATAAACGCGCCCTGCCCCTGGCGTTGTTAATAAGGCATGACTACCCGCTTGAGCTTCAACAGAAATCGTTAATGTATCACCCGTGACAAGTCCGCCTGGCGGGTGTAGAAGGTAAACATGAGCACAATCAGGTCCTTCAGGGTAGAAAGCTTTTTGCACATACAAAGGCCCTTCATGTTCACATTTCACCAAGCGCACGCCACGACTGCGTTGAGCGAATGACAAGTCCAATCGAGCTTGCCAGCTTGAACTTTCTACCGGGCATTTATTATTTACAACAGCGGCAGTATCGATTAACTTGGGATCTAACGGGATATTCATTTTATTATGATTATTACCATTTATCGTTATTAGCGTTAATTCATCTGGGTTATGAATACCGGCTCAAAACACTACCGGTATGACATAGAACTCACCTTCCTGATGACAGAGTACTCACCTTCCAGCATGACAGAGTATTAGTCTACCGAGATGACAAAATACAAGGCCATCTATACTGCCAGATATTTACTAATCAAGTCATCGCTTAATTTATCCATACTGTCTTGAGCAACTATTTTTCCACGTTCCATCAGTCGAAATGATTGACCGATTCGTCTGGCAAAGCCTAATTTTTGTTCAACTAATATGACAGTCATGCCCTCTTCTTCGTTTAGTTTCAGAATAACATCACCAATTTGTTTAACAATATTGGGCTGAATACCTTCATTTGGTTCGTCCAAAATCAATACTTTAGGCTCAATCACTAAGGCTCGACCAATCGCTAACTGCTGCTGCTGACCACCCGATAAATCACCTCCACGGCGATGCATCATTTCGCCTAATACGGGAAACAAATCAAATATTTTTTTCGGAATTTCTTTCGCTTCATCCTTGCCTAAGCGCTGAGCACGAATCGGTAAACCCAGTCTCAGGTTTTCTTCTACTGTCAACAATGGAAAAATTTCACGCCCTTGCGGAACATAACCAATACCTGCAGGCGCACGCGCTTCGGCAGATTTAGTATGCATGGGTGAGCCATCCATTAAAATTTCACCACTCGTGATTGGCCGTAAACCCATCATGCACTGTAATAACGTCGATTTACCGACTCCATTACGACCCATAATACAAGTACGTGAACCAGGTTCGATATCAAGATCTAAATCCCAAAGGATCTGCGTGCCGCCGTAATGTTGATTAACTTTTTTAATTGAAATCATGCTTCACCCTATTCCTCTTCACCAAGGTACACTTCACGTACATCTTTATTATTTTGCACTTCATCCATCGTGCCTTCAGCCAATACTGCGCCTTGGTGCAAAACCGTTACTGTTTTAGCAATAGAGCGTACAAATTCCATATCATGCTCAACTACAACCACGGTGTGCTCACCCGCTAGCGAGTTCAGTAGTTCGGCAGTCCGCTCAGTCTCTTGAGCCGTCATACCTGCAACGGGTTCATCGACCAACAACAAACGCGGTTCTGCGACTAACAACATGCCAATTTCTAACCATTGTTTTTGGCCATGAGATAAAGATCCCGCTAATAACATACGGTTTTCTTTCAAACCAATCGTTTTCAAAACATGGTCAATACGGTCTATATCGGTCGAACTTAGCTTGCCAAATAATGTAGGGATAACCGATTTATTCGTTTTTAGTGCTAATTCTAAATTATCTAAAACCGTATGCGCTTCAAAAACTGTTGGCTTCTGGAATTTTCGCCCAATCCCCAGTTGCGATATTTCGGCCTCATCTTTTTCTAACAAGTTATGCGTCTGTCCAAAGTAAACAGAACCTTCGTCACACTGTGTTTTACCGGTAATCACATCCATTAAGGTTGTTTTTCCCGCGCCATTCGCGCCAATTAAGCAGCGTAACTCACCGTCATTGATATATAAGTTCATATCATTTAATGCTTTAAAGCCATCAAAGCTGACCGATAATCCTTCGATATACAGAATGACGTTTTTTGAAACATCAACCATCGGTTCATGTGGCTGCATGAACGACCAAACTTTATCACGTCGAAATAGCTCTCGGGTGTCATCCAATAGATGACTATCTAAAATACTCATGATGCTTTCTCCTGAGAACTTTCTTGTGCAGATAGACTGCTCGCTAGCTGCTCACGCTTGGTTTTACGGTCTTGCAGCTGCGCCCTTAAACCCATTAGTCCGTTTGGTAAATATAAAGTCACTAATACGAATAAAGCACCTAGAGCAAATAACCAAGCTTCAGGCATAATTGCAGTAAAACGAGTCTTCGCATAATTCACCAATAGAGCTCCTACAACGGCACCAATTAATGTGGCACGACCACCCACAGCAACCCAGATAACAATTTCAATCGAGTTGATTGGTGAGAACTCACCAGGGTTAATAATCCCTACTTGCGGTACATATAAAGCACCCGCCACACCCGCAATAACCGCTGAATAGACAAACAGCCATACTTTATAACGTTCAGCACGGTAACCGATAAAGCGTGCTCGATTTTCACCATCCCGAATGGCGATAATCACCTTACCGAAACGTGATTTGAAAATAAAATGACTTAATACCAGTGCAACTGAGAGCAAAGTTGAGGTCGCGATAAATAGCCCAATACGCGTACTGTCTTCTTGCAGACTAAAACCAAGAATTTCTTTAAAATCTGTTAGCCCATTGGTACCACCAAAGCCCATTTCATTTCGGAAGAATGACAACATTAAAGCGTAAGTGAGAGCCTGCGTAATGATCGATAGATATACGCCCGTGACACGTGAACGGAACGCTAACCAGCCAAAGACAAAAGCTAATAAGCCCGGCACTACCGCAACCATAATCATCGCAAACCAAAATTGATCCATTCCCTGCCAAAACCAAGGTAATTCTGTCCAGTTCAAAAACACCAT
>CAJWBJ010000026.1 GCA_913020495.1 uncultured Oleiphilus sp. | reverse complement strand
CGACTGAGCGATAGATCTTGAGAGAAATCTCCCCAACTATCTCTAAACAGCTGCTCTGCAGCATCAATCTTATTATTGAAAAGTAGGCTTAATAATAGATCAGCCTCATCGAGCTCTGATTCTTTTATTCCGGGAGTGACTTCATACTCCCTACTTACCTTAAGCTTTTGTAGGCGGGCCACATTCTGAGACATTAAGCTGTCACGAGAACGATTAGAGTGCACAGAACCAATATTCCAAAACTGTTGAGCAAGCCATCCAAGCGATACACCTGCAATTAAGGCGTATAAATAAGTGCTTGGTTTTGACATATACACACTCCAGTTGAAGATTAACTTCGGCTAAAATATTGTTCCGGCAAAGCATAATATGCATTCAAATCTAATTACTCCTCTTCATTAATCCGAGTAATAGATCTTAAAAACTTCAGCCCACCCACATTAATAAGCTGTTTATTAATCCCGTCCTCAGGATCAGAAGGTGATGCTCCGTTATCTACTTTAGGGTCTGTTATAAAATGAATATTTGCCACACTCTTAATAGTATTGAGCGCCACGACCTTAGATAATTCTACCTCTTCTGTAATGACATCTAAACGAGCCTGATTATCATTAGAAATCCAACCGCTTACGACCGACTCAACCTTACCATTAATCTGACCCAGAATATTTGATGCGGACGGACTTCCATCTGCGTTATCGACCGAATATAAATAAGGATCAGTCAACACACCTTCATCAAGCACAGTGGTTTTATCATCTGACAACAAATACATAACATTTCTTTTGTCATCTATAGCGCCCACATCAAGCATACGCAGCCACTTACCACCTTCACCAGGCTGGTTAACTTCCAAATTATTCGTGTTCATTATTTCGTTATCAGTACAAGTTCCGTTAGCTAGTTCAGTCTCAGTACAAAACAGTGCGACAGACTCATACTCCTGAAAGCCATTAAAGCATGCTCTAACAGCAATATCCCCCCCTGTACACTTACTAGGATCACCTTCTTCACCAGCACCTAACAGACACTCTACTTGTTGATAATTTTTATAACATTCATTTTCACGATGCTGTCTTTTCCAAAGAACCGTTGCAAATAAATTATTGTCATTCAGATACACATCAAACCCGAAGTGTTCAAGACGCTCACCAAATAAGATAGTTTCTCGGTCAGATTTCGCTTCACTTAGACCTACATTATAAAAGTATCGAAGGAGGATCTCTTTTTCACTCATCCGTGCAGTAATAAAAAGACTGTTATCATGCAATATATAATCAAGACTGTGAATATAAGCACTGTCATACTGCATAAAACCTCTAAACTCAGCATCGTTATTCACATTATTTAGCTCATCCAAATGACGATAGTCAGTGGCGGTACATAAGCTTCCTGCCGTAGGGTCGGACTCCAACTCTTCTGCCGTGAAACAGAAATCAGAATTTTCATTCGTAAAACTACAACCTTTATCCGCCTCACACCCACTAAAAAATTGCCACGCATTTGATTCTAAGTCATGCGCTGCGCTGCATTCGAAGACATTTTCGATATCATCACAACTAGTTAAGTCAAACTGCGAAAATGGGTAAGTACTACGATACTCTACTTGATCAATTGAGACAGGGTTTTGTTTTTTGACCATGAAGTTACGAGTCGTAACTGGAGAGCTTGACGGCTCATAGTTATAGCGAAAAATCTTTGAGCCATCTACAAACACAAGCTCATCATCGTCAGATAACACCGTTACTGCCTGAACTGTTTCACTTGTCTTAGATGTACCTGCAAGTGTAATTTCAGTCTTAAAAATTCGATCGGTTAGTATATTTTCAATTTCAATATCAGACGGTGACTTTATTCCTGATTCAGGAGGCGTCTCTGTCTCAGACAAAGAAACAGTTTCACAATAACTTTTATTGGGTGGTTTTGAAAAGACCTCGGAAGTGCTGTCAAAAACAAACACATCCAAACCTAACTGCAACATATATTGCTGCTGCTCGAGCTCAGTCAGTTTAAATAAATAATTCGGACTATATTCATCCTGCCCTATGTCTTCTATAGAAAACGTTTGAAGCTTCCGCGGCTGACACCATACTTCTGCACGGTTTTCATCAAAGAAACGGAGCTTATTCTCTGCGATGCTATAACCTAGATAACCATAACTTAATCGTTGATCATCATTCGCGACTGTAACTTCATCATCAACCCAACCAAACATTAACTTTGCACGAGCTAGTGACTCGGAAACAGGCGGCTTAAGTTCATTCGTTTTTGTTTCATCATCTTCATCAGCATTGAACTGATAATTTAACGGTAGCTCATAAAAGCGCTTAAGCTTATTAGAGGGGTTAGCGCAATCACTTTCAGTAACTGCGCCATCGACAGTCACAACATAAATCAGTTCATCATGCAAAATAGTATGAGTCACATCACTATTACTATTTGTTGATGTTGTCTCTATAATTTCTACAGGAATAATTTCACAAATCTTATCAACAAAGTGATTAATTAATCGAATCGACCCGTTAAGGTGATCAACTTTATAAACGTTACCTTTATTAACCAAGATAGAAATTTCTGTGCGGGCTGCATTATCATCAATAGTATTTAGACTTGTTACATAATCACTACTGGTAGTAAAAATAGGGATCGATTCACCGGCTATTTCGCCATCTTCAGGCAAAGCAACACTAAAAAGAGATAGGCTCTTTTCATTTTCAGATTCGTCTGCGTCAGGATCATGCGCCCAGAAAGGTTCATTTATTTCAATAAAAACAGGTAATCCCTGAGGAAGTGGCCCGGTAAAAAAACCCTTAGCAACATCTAAAGGTTTCACCCCTTCATTAGACTGGCAAGCTGTAAGTATAAGACTTACGAAAATGATCACACTAAACCGAGCAAAAAGCCTTCTCATCACACTAAATTATCCTATTAACCAATTTCGTCCTACGTTTTTTTTGCGCTGCCCATTATATCTGGGATACTCTATGAAATAATCTGTTACCGCGTTGATTGGGAGCCGGTTCACATAATAAAAGTAACATTTTTCATGCAACGCGAGCTAATTCACGATCAAGCACCTATTTTTCTGTAGGTTGAGATAAAACGGGATCGATAGTAGGTATTAATAAGCATAATCATTACTTTTTGCAAGGCAAGCATTTTTGTTTGCTCACCGAACACGAGTTGATAACATGGATATTCCACAACACCCCAAACCAATAGCTGTCACGCCAAACCCTCAACCCAAACCTACTCAATCAGAAAACCACCCTACAACCCCTGTTTCAATCGAAGCACTAAATTTAGAGAAAAATAAAGTTTATCAAGCTATTGTGAGTAAGCTGGTCGCTTCTGCGAAAATGCCTCACTCTTCCAACGCCGAGACCTCCCCCCCCCCCAACAACACAGAATGGTTACTGAAACTCAATGGAAAACTTTTGTTAACAAGCTCTGAAAAGCCTCTTCAGTTAGGGCAAAAACTTTCAGTCATATTAAATTCGGACAGTAGCCTTACAGTACTCCCCACAAGGCCATTGAACCCAAGCCCGCTAAACACAGACAAAACATTGACCAACAATACGACCATTTCTTTATTGTTAAACGCTATCAACCAGGCCATGCCTAGACAAGTTTCTTTAAACACAGGTCTTGAAGCTTTAGATATACTCAGTAAACAAAGCAACTCAACACAAGCATCCAACCAAGCAAAAGTAGTGCTTTCAATGCTAGCCAAACAAGCACCAAACCAGCATTTTTTCTCAGAAATTAATAAAGTAAATCCAAGTTCAACCAACAATACTCCCACCTCAACAGCCAAAGACATCTTTAGAGAGAGCGGTATTTTTTTTGAGTCTTTAATTAAACAAAGCCCTGGTACGCCAAGTAGTATAAAACATCAAATCACTCAACTTCAGCATACACTTTCAACAACACAAACAAACACCAAGACACTATCAAACACACTTCAAAAGCAAATAAACGACAACACAATCCCACAACAAAAGGAACAAGCCTCCCCTTCAGGCACTTTAAACACCACCCGTACGACGCCGCAAACATTACAAACAAGCCAACAACCCCAAACACCACAGCAGCACTCATTAAACCAATCAACTAACAACTCAAACTTATCAAGCCCTATACCTGCTACAGCGGCTGCTAAAGTCCCTGCGCACGCATCTACATCAGCATCTGCACCGACATCCACCTCGCCTATACCTGCATCTGTATCAGCACCTGTAGGCACAACGACACCTTTGACCATAGGCTCAAGCAGCAATTCAAGTATAAGCAATGACCTAAAAGGACTTCTGCTTGCAGTTACCTCTGCACTGAAAACAGGTCTACCAAACACTAATCAGACCAAACCCTCTTATGTTGAAGCTCTGGCTCAGTTAGATTTATTGAATTCACCATTTAATTTCCCTCATTTTTCAGGCTCTTCATCAGTTCAAAACACATCAAAAGCTGAGTCTCTTTTAGCAGAACAGCAGTTTACAACAGGTCAATTATTAAAATTAATTGCTGGAATGTTAAACCGAATTCAGTTCAACCAGCTAAACAGCCTTTATCAAAGTCAAAGCAATACAAGCGAAACAAGCAACATTCAATCGTGGTTTTTTGAACTACCTGTTACTAACCCCCACAACCAATTTACAACCTTTGATGTAAGAATTGACCAAGAAGAGGACACATCTAAGGAAGAACAAGAAAGCCTCGATACAAAAATCCAATGGCGCCTTGCACTTTCATTTAATTTCGAACAGCTGGGAGCGATTTACGTACAAGCCATACTCAACCCTCCAACTATTACATCAACTATTTGGGCTGACCGCCCTGAAACCTTGGACTTAATCAATCGTGAAAAATCACACTTCCAATCCAAGCTAACTGAACTGGGGTTAGAGGTCAGTGATATTTGCTGTCAAAAAGGCCACCCAAAACACAACAAAACAAGACTCGATCGTAGTCTGGTGGATATTAAAGCATGAGCAAACAACCTAGAGCGATCGCCCTAAAATACGATGAGATCAATGCTCCAAAGTTAGTAGCAAAGGGCGAGTCAGAGATTGCAAGCGAGATAATAAAAATCGCTCAAGAATATGGCGTGCCACTTTATGAAAATAGCGAGTTAGTCGATATTCTGGCAAAATTAGAACTTGGCGATGAAATCCCCGAGGTACTTTATCGCGTCATTGCTGAAATCATTGCATTTGCTTACCACCTACAAGGTAAAACGCCTGAAGGCTTTACTCCCCCTGACAGCTGAAGAAGTAAGTTAAAACCTGAAATTTGACGCTTTAAATCATGTCACTCCATTCTATAATGATCTATGCTAGACTCAAACTAACAATAATCCATCGCTAGAACCGTTATCTACACCTTAAACGGTCATATATATTTAGAGCTGCCATGTCACAGACAGACCACCAACTTCTGATCCAATCTAAACCTTACTTGTACGCAGCCACACTATCAGGACTATTAAGCCTGGTGACCTTAGTAAGTGGTCAGTATATTTTTGCGACCCAAATGGCGATTCTTTGCGTACTACTCTTCGTCAATCGTTTCAAAAGTAGCCATAGTCAAGACTCTAAACCAAGCCTTGTCTGGTTTAAAAGAACATCTGTTGCATTAGGGTTCATTACCATTGTCAGCTTATCGCTAGGTATTGACAGCGCAAAAATCTGGCTCTATTTTATTCCATTACTTGTCTTCTTTGTTTTTCCTTTTAAGGCAGCTTTATGGCTGGTCGGCGCTTTCTCACTCATTGCCATGATTGCATTGAGCAATACCTCCCAACCTCTTGAAAACATCCAGATCTCGCTTAATTATTTACTCTATTTAGGGATAAGTTGCAGCTTGGTGTATTTGAGAGAACTTCGCCGACGCCAGCTTAAACCCTTACGCAGAACAGACAACTTGACTAAAGCAGCCATACGAGAGCATTTGGATGATGATTTAGCCAAAGAAATTCAACGATGCGAACGTGAAGGAAGCGAGCTATCTACGATGGCCCTGGCAGTTGATACAATTTGTACATCAAAACTTTCATCAAAAGAACAAGACACCGTGACCATTAACATAGGTAAATTACTACATAACAATCTCCGTTTATTTGATAGCTATTATTTATGGGAACACCATGAATTCTTGATCGTGCTGCCACACACAAGCTCAGCACAAGCGGTTAAGATCGCTAACGGGTTACGTATTCAAATTCGAAAAAACACCACTGTTAACAATGAAACGATTACAGTCAGTGTTGGGGTGTCGGGCTTAAACATTGGTGATGATAGCAGCTCACTGACATTTAGAGCAGCTCAGGCTCTCAAGGAGACACTCGCCAAAAGCAGTAATAGAACAAACCTTTATCGTGAAGTAGAAACTAATGATAGCGCTTCAAACTCAAAGGGAGGCGCTAACAAATGATCGCAGACAAACAATTACAAACCAGACTCATTGCGACACTCTTTTTACTAAGTGCAAGTATTCTGTTTTTTTTGGCCATTCAGAACTACCGCTATGGATTATTTGAATTAGTCTATAGTGCCAGCTTTCTTTGCACGGTATTCTTGAGCGTCAGCGCCTATGCCCGTTTTACACCTGAAGCCAAATATTTATCCCGAGTGTGTTTATGGGCTATTGTGCTAGCACTTTTACTTATTGTAAGAGATAGCTTCACTTACCCGGAAAAAGTACAGCATTGGGTCTTCCCCTTAGGTTTATTAAGCTACATTGCACTATCTCATCGTCAGGCAACTCTATTAAATACCCTTTCTGCAATAATATTGAGCTTAATTTTATTTTGGAAGTCAGGATTTATCCAAGCACTTACCTTTGCAACGATTTATACCCTTCTTATTAGCCTTGCCAGCACTTATGCTCAACTGCACCAACGCCGTAGCCGTACACTTGTAGCCCTAGAAGTACGTGACCCTTTAACGGGTGCATATAACTATCGACACCTTGAAGACACTTTAAATAAAGAAATATGCAGAGCTGATAGAACAGGAAAGTCGCTTTCCCTCATATCTCTAACCATAGACTACTTCCCCCAAGTTCATGATTTACACGGCGTCAATACGACAAACACATTACTTATTCAATTTTCTGAAATACTTCGTGCGATGATTCGTGCTGGCGATAGTGACTACAGTGATAGCCAACATACATCATACTTGCTACTACCCTGTACTCCTGCCGACGGGGTTCTGGTTATTGCGGAGAGAATAAGACGAACAATAGAAGAAAATAACTGGCCAGTGGTTGACACAATTACAGTCAGCTTAGGCTGCACTTCCTATGTTTCCGGCAGCAAAGAAGTCAGTGCCAGCAAACTAATTAATGACGCGAACATTGCTTTAATTGAGGCTCAAAAAAATGGCCATAACCGAGTCTGCCATCATAGCTATTAATTTCACCCATCCATGAATGCTGCTGATTTTCAACCTATTATCGACTGGTTAAGCACCCACCCTAACTGGGTAATGCTTAGCATTGCCTTTATTGCATTTATTGAGTCACTAGCGCTCGCAGGCATTGTCGTTCCCGGCGTATTGTTATTATTTTTAGTTGCAGTATTAGCAGGTAATTTATCACTTCCCTTATGGGAGGTTTTAATCGCTGGATTTACAGGTGCAGCATTAGGGGATGGGCTCAGTTTTTATATTGGACACATTTTTAAGCAATCTCTCCGTCAGTACTGGCCCTTTTCACACTACCCCAAAGCACTAAAGTCAGGTGAAGATTTTTTTAGTAAGCACGGAGGAAAAAGCGTCATTATCGGGCGATTTATTGGTCCAATTCGCCCAGTTATGCCTTTAATTGCTGGCATGCTTGGAATGTCACAAATTCGCTTCATTTGCTTTAATTTATTCTCGGCTTTAGCGTGGTCACCTTTTTATTTACTTCCAGGTTATCTTACTGGCACAGCCGCTCATTCGTCATTATCTAAACAGGCCCTACCAGAGAACTTTTACCTTGTTTTGGGTATTTTTATTACTCTACTGACCATCACCGCTTTCATTTTTCGGTATCTAAATCTAGCTTTACAGCAAGAAAATTCATTCTACAAACTGATTGAGAAAAAAAAGCAAAATTCCATTATGACTCGCAAGCTCTGGATTTTTCTTACCCGTTACCACGCCTACCAAAGAGAATTCCCTCTTGCATCTTTTACTTTATTTATCATTAGCGCCTTATTATTTTTGGTCTGGTCACTGCTCACGCTACACACAGGTTTATTACAAGGGCTCGATCAGTTCATGCTAAATTTTGCAAGCAGTGCACGCTCACTACCTGTAGATTCAGTACTAATATCACTAACTTTATTAGGCGACGAACGCTTTCTATATTGCTCTTTTGCTATTTTCATAGGCGTGTTTATTTCACAAGGGCGACCCATTGCTGCAGTGCACCTAACAATAGCCGGTTTAAGTACTGCTGCTATTACTCATGCACTCAAATACGGTTTTGCAGTTCCTCGCCCTGAGTTAGTTCATTATATTCCCTCTTCATTTGCTTACCCTAGCGGGCATAGTAGTGGTGCTGCTATTTTATACGGGTTAGTCGCGAGCTTTATTGCGCAAGAACAGAGTCAATCTCAGCGCTGGAAAGTCTATCTGGCGCTGGGCTGCCCCATTGTCATGATTGCTTTAAGCCGTGTTCTTTTGGGCGTTCATTGGTTTTCAGACATTATTGGAGGCATGTTATTAGGATTTACCTTATGCGCAATCACGCGAATTTTCTATAGCCGATATTCAAATACCGAGCAGAGAAAAGTACAACTAAATACTAACAGAAATAAAGTAAAAGCAATCATTGGCTTTAGTATTTGGGGAGGAATGTGCGTGGGTTATCAGGTCAGTTACTTTTCAAAAACATTAGCTGAATTTCAAATTATCACCTCATAACGCGTAACACAAATCTTATAACATCATCGCTGCAAGCTGGTCTGACAGCTCTGCTAAACGCTGAATAGGATCCTTCAACTCAAATAGAAGTTGTTTTTGTCGATTATCAATAGGAAGCAATTCCGTTAAACGCCAGCCAACTTGCCGCCCATCCTGAAAATCAATATCCATATTTAATTCATGAACGAATGGATGCTGAACCAATGCTTCTAACACAGCCCTAAGCTCTTTATATCGTTCGGGTAATGGTACGAAGCTTTCTTCATTTGGCGTCGCGATGTCTGCTAACCATAAGCCATCCTCCTGCTGCACAGCTAAAGAAAGGTCTACCCGAGAGATACCTTCAATTGTGACACTTAAAAATCCCTCACTAGCGCCTTTTCCAAAATCGACAACTTTCACTAAAGTGCCCACGCGATAAAAATCTTCTTTGATATCATCAGTATCACGCAACATCACCGCGACAAAAGCTGACCCTGACCTTAAACAGTTGCTAACCATATCAAGATAACGAGGTTCAAAAATCTGTAAAGGAATACGCCCTCGGGGACAAATAATTGCATTCAATGGAAAAAGTGGTGTTTTCATTATGCCTCCTTCACCTCTATAAAACTGATCACGAAAAGTAGTCTTACAATAAGTCTTTAACCTCAAATACTAATCATAAGCGATGAATGCTATTTCGTCACTTTCATGATTTTGTTATGCTTTGATTTTCTGTTCCTTAAAAACGCTTATACAACCACGAAAGAGACTAATCATGCCGAATTATCGTTCTAAGACCTCGACTCATGGCCGAAATATGGCGGGCGCCCGTGCACTTTGGCGCGCAACCGGAATGCAAACCGAAGACTTCGGCAAACCCATTATTGCAATTGCAAACTCCTTCACTCAGTTTGTGCCTGGCCATGTCCATTTAAAAGACATGGGGCAACTTGTCGCACGCCAAATAGAAAAAGCAGGCGGTGTTGCAAAAGAATTCAATACCATCGCGGTTGATGATGGCATAGCAATGGGTCATGACGGCATGCTTTATAGCTTACCTTCTCGAGAATTGATTGCTGATTCAGTTGAATATATGGTCAATGCACACTGTGCAGATGCCATTGTTTGTATCTCTAATTGTGACAAAATCACCCCCGGCATGCTAATGGCATCGCTGCGTTTAAACATCCCGGTTATTTTTGTTTCCGGTGGTCCAATGGAAGCGGGTAAAACAAAGCTTTCAGAACATAAACTGGACTTGGTTGATGCGATGGTGATCGCCGTTGATGACTCAGCTGATGATGCAACCGTTGAAGAATACGAGCGTAGCGCTTGCCCAACCTGCGGCTCATGCTCAGGTATGTTTACTGCAAATTCAATGAATTGTCTTACGGAAGCAATTGGTCTATCACTACCCGGTAATGGCTCCATGCTGGCAACACATGCTGATCGAGAACAATTATTCTTAAACGCTGCGGATCAGATTGTTGAAATTACTCGACGCTATTACGAACAAGACGATGAATCTGTTTTACCAAGATCCATTGCAAACTATAAAGCATTTGAAAATGCGGTGATGCTCGATATCGCGATGGGCGGTTCTACGAACACAATACTACATTTACTTGCCGCAGCCCAAGAAGCAGAACTAGATTTCAGCCTGCAAGCAATTAATGATTTGAGTAAGCGTATCCCTCAACTATGCAAAGTTGCTCCAAACGCTCAGCAATACCACATGGAAGATGTTCATCGCGCTGGTGGCGTCATGGGTATTTTGGGCGAATTAGACCGAGCTGGTTTTTTACATTCCGACTTACCAACCGTGCATAGTAAGTCAATGAAAGAAGCGCTCGAGAAATGGGATATTATGCAAACAAATAACTCAGACGTTGCCAAGTTTTATAAGGCTGGTCCAGCAGGAATTCCAACACAAACAGCATTTAGTCAATCTACTCGCTGGCCTACACTTGATGGCGACCGTGAAAACGGCTGCATACGCTCTCTTGAACACGCCTATTCATTAGAAGGCGGCTTAGCGGTTTTATATGGCAATATTGCCTTAGATGGTTGCGTTGTAAAAACAGCTGGCGTAGATGAGTCTATCCTAGTATTTACTGGAAAAGCCGTTATTTTTGAAAGCCAAGACTCTGCTGTGAAAGGTATTTTAAACGATGAAGTGGTTGCCGGAGATGTGGTCATTATTCGTTACGAAGGTCCAAAGGGCGGGCCAGGCATGCAAGAAATGCTTTATCCAACCAGTTACCTGAAATCAAAAGGCTTAGGGAAAGAGTGTGCACTATTAACTGACGGTCGTTTCTCCGGTGGTACGTCAGGTCTCTCAATTGGCCACGCATCTCCAGAAGCAGCTGCTGGTGGCGCCATTGGACTAATTGAGCAAGGCGATAGCATCAAAATTGATATACCGAATAGAAGCATCAATGTAGATATCAGCCCTGAAGAGCTTGATCAACGAAGAAAAGCCATGGACGTTAAAGGTAAGGATGCATGGAAGCCAACAGAGGTGCGCGCCCGTAAAGTATCCAGCGCCTTAAAAGCGTATGCTCTATTAGCAACTAGTGCAGATAAGGGTGGTGTTAGAAACTTGGACTTATTAGATTAACCTGATCTCCGAGAATACTGAAGCAATTCAGTATTCTCGGTATTCCACCTTTAATCAATAAATCCGATCAAGAACAATAAAACTATAATCATAAGGGTTCGACCCTTCTGCCTCAAAATCTTCACGCCCGACTTCTTTCCACTGAGCCCAATCTAATTCAGGAAAATAGGCATCTCCGTTAACCTCTGCATGCACTTTGGTTAAGTAGATTCGATCAATCTCAGCTAAAGTACTTTGATAAATTTGATCACCACCAATGACCATCATTTCATCTTTTCCGTCTATTTCTGAAATAGACTCAGCCAATTGAAAGGCTTGTTCTAACTCGTTAACTGCTTTCACACCTTCAGCTGACCAAGTTTTATCCCGAGTAAGCACGATATTAGTTCGTCCTGGCAATGGTTTACCTATAGATTCATAAGTCTTTCGCCCCATTAATATCGGCTTTCCCATCGTCACTTGTTTAAAATATTTTAAGTCATTCGGGAGATACCAAGGGAGATTATTATTGATACCAATAACCCGGTTTTCTGCCATAGCAACGATCATTGATTTTTTCATCTTGGGATCCTTAAAAGTCATATCGCAATCGGTGCTTTAATCCCTGATTGAGGCTCGTAATCTAACACTTGAAAATCCTCAAACTCATAATCAAAAATTGACTCAGGCTTTCTGGTAATTTCTAAGCGAGGTGATGAGGTAGGTGTTCTGGCTAGCTGTTTCAGCACAATATCATCAGTTAAATGGTTCTGGTACAAGTGACAGTCACCAAAGGTGTGGACAAACTCTCCTACACCTAAATCACATTGCTGCGCAATCATGTGCGTGAGCAAAGCATAGCTTGCTATATTAAAGGGAACCCCCAAGAATAAGTCGGCACTGCGCTGATATAACTGACAAGACAACTTCCCATCCAATACATAAAATTGAAACAAGCAATGGCATGGAGCCAAAGCCATTTTACCTTGCTCTACATTTTCTTGAGGCGAAATAGATTCATCAGGTAGCTCTGTTGGATTCCACGCAGAAACAATCAGCCGCCTAGAATCAGGTTTCGTTTTAATTTGTTGAATTAACTCTTCAATTTGATCAACAACACGTCCATCGGGCGCAACCCAGCTACGCCATTGCTTGCCGTATATTGGCCCTAAATCACCAGATTCTGCTGCCCACTCATCCCAAATTGAGACGCCACGATCTTTCAGCCAGTTATTATCTGTACTACCTTGAAGAAACCAAAGTAATTCATGAATAATACTTTTTAAGTGGACTTTTTTAGTGGTTAATAGCGGAAAACCTTTTGCCAGGTCAAAGCGCATTTGACGACCAAATACTGAACGTGTTCCAACGCCTGTTCGATCACCTTTGTCAGTGCCATTTTCCAAAACATCTTTCATTAAATCCAAATACACTTTCATTTAGTTCTTTTTCCTTTCGCTTGGCTAAGCTCAAGCAGATTCATGTTGTATTTATAGGCATAAAGAATAAATCCAATACCGATAAAAATCATTGGGAACGATAATAACTGGCCTTTCGTTAACCAGCCCCACGCAATAAAGCCGATATGGGCATCGGGCTCTCTAACAAATTCAACTAAGAAGCGGAAAATGCCATAAAAGATCATAAACATACCAGATACCGAAGCCGCAGGCCTTGGCTTTGAAGAGTAGAACCATAAAATGCAAAAGAACAACACCCCTTCTAACGCAACTTGATAAAGCTGTGAAGGATGACGCACCAACTGTAGAGGGTCCGTGGGAAATATCATTCCCCATGAAACATCTGTTGCTCGCCCCCATAGTTCGGCACCGATAAAATTACCAATACGCCCCAAACCCAAACCAATAGGGACCAAAGGTGCTATAAAGTCTAATAACTGAAAAAAAGTACAGCCTATTTTACGAGCATAAAGAACAATAGCCGCCATAACACCAATCAAGCCGCCATGAAAAGCCATCCCCCCTTCCCATATTTTAAATAACCAAATAGGGTCGTCTAAAAACTTATCAAAATTGTAAAAGAAGACATACCCTAAGCGTCCACCCAGTATTACACCAATGGCGCAATAATAGATCATGTCGCCAACCTGCTCTTTACTAATAGGAGAGCCAGTTCTTTGTGCTCGCTGCTGGCCTAATAAAAATGCGGCCAAAAAGCCCATTAAATACATTAGACCATACCAATGTACTTGAACTGGCCCAAGGCCAATTGCGACTGGGTCAATTTGAGGGTAAGACAAGGCCATTACAGGCTCCTTTACTTCGTAAATATCAACCTATATAAACTAGGTTTTATGTTATTAGAAATCGAATGCCGACGAGCATTAGGAAAATCGAAAATAATTGTTTCAGTAATTTTGAAGGTAATCGGTGCGCGAAGTGTGCACCAATTTTTGCAAAATACACCGACGTTAAACATATCCCTAACAACGCTGGTAAATATACAAATCCGGCACTCCATTCAGGCCGACCTTCAACACCATGACCTAGCAGCATATTACTTAATGATGCGACGAAAGCAATAGGAAAACCACAGGCAGCAGAAGTTCCCACAACCTGCTTCATTTCGATTTTATATCGGCTTAAAAAGGGAACTGTTAAGGTTCCACCCCCAATACCAAATATTGATGACACCCATGCAACACCCACTCCGACTAATGCAAATATGGGTGATGAGGATAGAGGCTTATCACCATTAGAAGCCGGCTTGATTAACATTTTTATCGATACTGCTACAGCAAAAAAACCAAATAACATTTTAAGCATTTGACCATCCAACTGCAGGACAGTTAAGACACCCAAAACAGCTCCGATAACAATACCTGCACTCATCGGTTTAAATACCGCCCATAGCACGGCACCTTTTTTATTATGACTAATCACGGAACTAATCGCAGTAAACACAATAGTTGCTAATGATGTGCCAATTGCCATATGCGTCAAAACATCTGAAGAAAAGCCTTGAAGTTCAAATGCAAACACCAAAATAGGTACGACAACCAACCCTCCTCCGACACCAAATAACCCAGCAGTCAAACCTGCAAAAATACCTGCTATAAGATAACTTGCAATGATCATAATGAATTTACCGTGATGGTGCTATGATGAAATTAAAGCAGGATATAATAGCAAGAGTCTTAAGAGTATCGAATAGCTCGAATGAACTATTTTGGAAATTCATCGCTAACAGGGGATAAAGTAAATATGTGTTTGATTGTTTTCAACTGGCAACCAAGTGAAAAAAGAATGCTAACGCTTGCATCAAACCGGGATGAATTTTACGCACGTCCCAGCCAGAACGCACACTTCTGGGATGATTACCCCAATATCTTCGGCGGACGGGATTTAAAAATGAAAGGCACATGGCTTGCGACCTCTAAGAATATGAGACTCGCTGCGATTACCAATTACAGATCTCCAAGCAGCCAAACATTTAGTCGTTCACGAGGTGAAATTCCATTCCTTTTCTTAAACTCAACACTAAGCGCCATAGATTATGCTCAGAAAATTCCAAAACGTGAGTTTGCTGGGTTTAATGTAATACTCTTTGATGGTAAAGATTTAGTCTATTGCCACAACCAAAAAAATAGCTCAAACGAATATGACGCCGCGACTATTTTACCCGCAGGACATTATGGCCTTAGCAATCACTTACTCAATACGCCATGGCCAAAAGTTAAAAAAACAAAGAACGCATTAGAAAAAATTGATATTTTAAACAATAATGCTGAAATTTCTCAACACTTGTTATCGGCATTACAAAATACCGAAACAGCCAATGACAACCAACTCCCCAACACCGGAGTAGGCCTTGGAACGGAGCGCCTACTTTCTTCCGCCTTTATAACAAGCCCTGTTTATGGCACACGAACTAGCACGATTATTATTGTAGAAAAGTTAGCCGTAACGTCGCCCTATGCAGGTCAGGTATTTTTCCATGAACGGCAATACCTAAAGAACGTTAACCAATTTAATGACCAAGTCCACACTATCACTCCAACAACTTTGCAAACATAATGCTAAAAAAGTTACGAGGAGAGCATCTTCCGGTAAGCGTTTTCTACCTGTTCTGAAAACTGCTTATTATTGCATAAATCGGACGATTCAAGCCTTTTTCGCATCCCTTCCCTAACTGATTGCAAATAATCAATATTACCAGACAGACTCACTGCTTTTTCAATATAACCTTCAACATCACGTGCAACAAAGTCATCAAGCCCAACATGAGACATTATACTGGCGCCCACCCTGCTCACATGCTTTGTACCCGTATAAGTTACTGTAGGAACCCCCATCCATAAAGCTTCACAGGTTGTAGTTGTCCCATTATATGGGAAAGTGTCTAGTGCTAAATCAACCCTATCATAAGTTGATAAGTGCTTGCCCACTGGAGCAAAACTGAGCATTTCAACCCTTGAACTTTCAATACCAAAATTTGAAAACAGCTTTAAGAAACGCTTTCGAACACCTTTGTCTTTGAACGGGCCTGATTTAAGAAGAATTCTTGAATTCTTGGTACGTTTCAACAATTCAGACCATGCTTCAATTACTTCAGAAGTTATTTTTTCACAGTTATTAAAACTTCCGAAAGTAAATACCGCTTCATTTTTACATGGCAGGATTTGAAGGTAGTCTTGATCATTATCACCTTTATAAGATAAGAACCCATTATTGAGTCGGATCAGTTTTTCAGAATGGTATTCATCCGCCTCACCTTCAGGGTCAGTAATTTTATCAGCAAAGCGGTAATCTATTTGTGGCAAACCTGTTGTGTTTGGATAACCCAGCCAAGTTACTTGAACCGGAGCAACTTTAGCAGCGAAAACATCCAACCTACCTCGCCTCATATGACCAGTTAAATCGACAAGAATATCAATTTCATCCTCCTCAACCATTTTTCTCACTGCAGTCGTCTCTAGATTATGAATAGATTGAAAGCAATCAACATTGGACTTAAATACTTCAGTAATATCATCTACTACGTCATTATTATAATAAGCGTAAGTTTTGAATATACTTCGATCATGGTTTTCAATAAGGGGTAATAAAAAATAAGGTACGGAATGTCGATGAAAGTCTGGAGATACGTACCCCACTCTTACCTCTTTCCTATTCCGTATTTCATTTGGCTGTGCCAGGCTCATCTCATTCTTATAAGCGACAGCCATCAGATCTACATGCTGATTAAATATTACCTTTAAAGGTGTAATATCCGAATAATTATAACTAAGAAGCAAGTTTGAAATACTTAACTTTTTTAGCGGGTCAACTTCCAGAGTTTTTTTGTAATACGTTATGGCTTTCTGGTGCTCACCAATTGAACTCATCGCCATCGCTAGATTTGACCAAGCATCCCCATAATTTCTATTATATTTTAAAGCCTGCTCTAGGTATTGAATCGCATCAAAAGGCATAAAATTAAGGCAAAGCAATAAACCTAAACTATTAAGAGCAATTGCATCTTCTGGTTTGAAGACTACATATTTTTTAAATTCTTCAATTGATTCATCAATCTGCCCTAGTTCTGAAAGCGCTTTCGCATAGCTAAGTCTTGCCGTTGCGAATGACGGGTTAGCATCTATAGCTTTTTTAAGAAACGGCAACGCATCAATGTAATTTTTGTGTGAAATTAAAATGAACCCGAGTAAGTAGTTCGCTCCCGAATTCCGAGGCTCTGATTTTAAAACCTCCACACAAATCAGGTAGGCTTGGTTGAAATCCGCTTTCTTGAGATATGAATGAGCTTGGATTATTTGTGAGTCAAACTTTGAAGGCTTATTTTTTTTTATTAATGACTTACTAACTGTTGGTGATATTTTTTTTCTTTTTTTACCGGCCATACCAAGAATTTAACCTTAATTTATTTACTGATTAGGAATCATAATTGCCACACTAAAAAAAAGCTACATCCCTGCTCACTTATTGCGCATAAGTTAAATTAAAACACTCAATAGTTTTGATATTTAAACTTCAGCCAATTACTCCTTTCTAATTCGCATAAAACTTGCAAACCTAGGCAAACCATTTCGAGTAAAACCAAAGTATTTATAGGTAATTATTGAACCAATTGGTGGCGGATATTTCCGCTCCTCATTACTAAAGCCTGTCCCGATACGAAACCGTTTTTTTTCTTGCGCCCCTCCTAACATCTCTACTAACATTGAGCCAAGCAGGCCTTTATTCTTGCCCTTACCGGCAATGTGCTCAACAACTCTAGCTTCTGCATCAAAATAACGCTTAAGTTTCAGCAAATCATCATCTCGACGACCATGATAAAGTGAAGAACCAAGATGTAACATCAATCCTTCTCCACCTTGCTGTACAACCAGGTCCAGCTGCGCCATTAAGTCATCATGGCTTACAGACTTATACTGCTTTATTAACACCAGCCATTCAGGAAACTCTATTTTTTCCTGATTAAACACTTTTTTTAATTTGATAAGTCGCCGATCAAACGTTTCCGGACTTTGAGGCAGGTCAAAGACCTGATAACTAACTTTCTGCCACTCTTTGTCTATAGGTTTATTCTTACGCACAATACCAGATAGCTCATCAAACGTGTTACGTGCGATCCAGAGTTCACCATCTAACGGAAAGCGAGGAAAACCTTCTGTAAACCATTCAGGAGCAGAATATACATGTCCTTTTTTCGAAATAAATTGCGAGCCGTCCCAATAGGCCCTGACACCATCTAATTTTTCACTTACCCAATAGTTTTGAACTTCAATTTGTTGATGATAGTGGTTAGCTAGTTGTAATAATGGCGGGGGCTGACTGTTAGCCAAAACAGGAAATACTGCAAATATCATTATTGAATAGCTTAAAACCGTATAGCAGACAGCTAAAATATAAAACCTAAACATTGTGCTCACTCCTTAAGCATTTAGTCCTTGTAATTTTCGCGCGAATTATACCAATACCCTTGAATTAATGGCCAGTATTCATATTGTCACCTAGACTTTACCTGAACGCTTTGTTTATAAAATCCATTTCATAAACAGTCGTAGGATAATCATGAATAAAACTAATTCTGAACGCCGCACACATCAACGCTATTTAGCTCCTGGCCTTTCTATATTACTTAAATCTATACAGTCTAAAATTGATATACAAAATGAAGAGGTGCTGCTATCCACAATTGACTTCAATCGGTTCGGAATGGCTATAAAGAGCCTACATAACTTTAAAATTGGTGACGAATTGAAGCTTGTGCTAACCGATGCTTGCGAGCAGTCTGTTGAAGTGTCTTGTTTCGTATCGAACCGTGCAAAATCAGAAACTGGTTATCGCTGCGGATTACATTTTTTTGATAGTTTAAAATCTCAACCGTCCCTAATTTCATTTGAAGAACAGCTAGAGGAGGCGCTATTTGCTTAAAAAAGGCCTTATAAGGAATCCAGCACCTTAGCTTTGATCATCTCCACATCTGAAGAAGAGAAGTCCATGTGATACTTCTTCTTAATACCATATTCAGTAAGTGTAAGGTGGTGTGTTGATTCAATACCTTGTTTGGAAAGACTATTTTTTACACAATGTAATGGGCATCCGTCAAGAGAGATGATTTTCTGTGCTGATTTGGCTTTTTTGACTAAAGAAGGCACGCCACCGCCAATGCCTGCAATACAGGACATTTCTACTTGCCCTTCCCGGTCTAATTCAATGGCAACTTGATTAGCCAGTTGAGCAATATTGGAGCAGCCGGAGCAAGAATAGATCAAAGGCAGTCTTGCCTTAGAGCCTTCCAAATTCTTTTCTTGCATCACGATTGCACCCGCTTTTCAACTACGATAAGTTTTAAGATTACTGCATTAAAGGAGAGTCAGACACGCTAAAGTCGAAACCTTCAATCTCTGCGTCAGATATAAGCGTATGGATATATTGCGCAATTGCTTTTCTGCGTACCTTTTCATTCAAGTAATCAGTAATTCGCTCTTTCACCATCTCGTAAGGTAATACTTTTCCTTCGACACGGCGATCAATGTAGATCACATGTACACCATAGCGACTTTCAAGTGGTGCGCTTGCCAAGCCTAACTGGCAATTAAATAACTGGCGTTCAAATTCAGGCACTGTTTGCCCCTTTCCTAGCTGCCCTAACTGCCCGCCTGTTTTTGCTGAAGGACATTTTGAATGCAACGTCGCTAAATTTGAGAATGACTTGGGGTCTTTTTCGAGCCGCGTAATAAGCTGCTCTGCTAACTCGACAGCTTCAGAACGAGCATTTGCATCTTCTGGTGCTGCATCAAGTAAGATATGCTTCGCCTCAATTAAAGGCGTTGTCATAAATTTTTTCGGATTTGCTTCAAAGTAATTTATGCAGTCTTCTTCATTTGCTTTTGGGTATTCTACTTCTAGCTCCAACAAGGCATCTAAAAATGCTTCATCGCCATCTTTTTCTACGTCGCTTGAGCCGCCTGTAGCACTTTCTATATTTAGCGTTTTAGCACGTTGCCTAAGTAATTCACTAATAACAAGCGCTTCACTTGCTTTGTTCTTTGCCTCTGTATGAGTTTCTGCTGTGTGGTACTGCATTTCTTTTACGATAGCAGTTTCATCAAATTCAGTATTGTTCACGCGGATCATGCGGGACTCCTAAAGAGGGAAAAAGAAAGTTGGCCAGCATACACCATCTGACCATAATCTGATGCTGGGGTTCGCTATGCTCCCCCCAAGCAACAATGAAAGCTATAGCGCTTTCTTAGAACGTACTACTTGATAGTTACGTGAGAAGTATTTAACAGGAACACTCCATACGTGAACTAAACGACTGAATGGAAAAACGAAAAACAAAGTCATTCCTAAAAATACGTGTAATTTGAAGATGATATGTACATCTGCAATCGCAGCAGAAGCAGCAGTACCATTGAACAATACCGTATTTTGCGCCCAAGACATTAACTTCAACATTTCAGCACCATCCATATGACCGAATGACACACCAATTGAAATCAAACCTAACAATAGCTGAGCTAAAAGCATCAATAAGATAACGATATCCATAGTTGAGCTTGTTGCTCGCACACGGTCATTACCTAAACGACGTTTAACCAAAATGATCAAGCCATAAAGACAAAGCAAGCCAAAAATACCGCCCATGCCCATCGCAACCATCTGCTTAAAGCTGTCTGTTACGCCTAAGGTTTCCCATACAACGTGCGGCGTTAACAAGCCCACAAAGTGACCTGCAAGCACTGCAATAATCCCTACGTGAAAAGGCAAACTGCCTTTACGTAGCTCTTTACTTTCTAAAAGCTGACTAGAGCTAGTTTTCCATGTGTACTGATCGCGGTCATAGCGAGCAATTGATCCCAACACAAACACAGCAAGTGCGATGTAGGGATATATTCCGAAGAATAAATGATTTAAGTAATCCATTTTTCTTATCCTCTTTGTTCTGATGTAGAAGAATCTGATGAAAGCGTATGCTGTTTCGATGTGTCAAAATCAACCCATGACACAGGAATATCCTGGTCTTTTCGTTGAGATTCACTCGGTCGGTTTACAGCTGAGTCACAACTCTTTTCCAGTGAATCAGCACCAAACGTAACCTCTTCTTCTTCCCACTCTTTATCTATTGCTTCTTTAGAGTCATCTCGTTTTTCGTCCGTTATATTTTTACGAACATCATCCAAGTTAACGTCACTTTCGGCAATGGCAAGCAATGCTTCAAACAAGACAGCGTAATCGCTGCCTCGTTTTTCAAGTCGACATAACAGAAGCGCAAGAATGTGCTCCATATCGCATATCCACTTTTTAGCATTTTCTTCGCCCTGGGTAGAAAGAAACTCAAGAAACAGTGGAATATAATCTGGTAACTCGTGTTGGCTAAGCTCTAAACCCGCCTCTCTGTACATCGTCGTCAAATCAACCATGGCTTGGCCACGGTCTCTTGATTCGCCATGCACATGCTCAAATAACCATAAAGCCAGCGAGCGGCCACGCTCGAAAAGACCATCATATTCACCCTGCCACTCAAGCAAGTCTTTAGCACATTGACTTTCGACAAAGGTGAGAAGCTTCGCTTCCAAGGCTGCATTTAACGCAGCCTTTTTGATAATTTCTTCAAGCGCTTCTTTATTTGATATAACTTCCTCTCGAGGGTAGTCAATCAAACAAGACAGCACGTTGAGGATCTCCATATTCGAGTCACTCATGATTAATCTCCCGATGAAACGGCAATGATATTGGCGCGATTACTTGGCTTATTACCGCCAAATATATTAACTTCGCTAGAACCATCACTACAGCCATTACCGAAACTGAATCCACAAGAGCTCTTCATATCGTACGCATCTTCTGCGAATTCTTTATGGCTTGATGGAATAACGAATCGATCTTCGTAATTCGCAATCGCCATATAACGATACATTTCTTCTACTTGCAGTGCAGTTAAGCCAGCTTTCTTCAGTACTTCCAGATCTTCTTTGCCATCAACTTGCTGCGATCGCTTAAATGAACGCATTGAAAGCATTCTCTCTAACGCCCTAACAACTGGAGCTTCGTCCCCAGCCGTTAACAAGTTAGCCAAGTAACGTACTGGAATACGTAGCGACTTGATATCTGGAATCACGCCATCCATGCCAATGCTGCCTTGCTCTGCTGCATTCTGGATAGGAGAAAGCGGTGGAATATACCAAACCATTGGTAAGGTTCTGTATTCTGGGTGAAGTGGTAGCGCCACTTTCCAGTCCATCGCCATTTTGTATACCGGAGACTCTTGGGCAGAAGTAATCCACGCTTCAGGAATACCTTCTGCACGTGCCGCTGCTTGTACTTCTGGATCATTTGGATCAAGGAAGATATCCAATTGCGCCTGATACAAATCTTTCTCTAATGGTGTGCTTGCTGCTTCTTCAATGCGGTCTGCATCATAAAGCAATACACCCAGATAACGAATTCGACCAACACAGGTTTCAGAACAAACTGTTGGCTGGCCCGCTTCAATACGTGGGTAACAGAAAATACACTTCTCTGACTTACCAGACTTCCAGTTATAGTAAATCTTCTTGTATGGGCAACCCGATACACACATTCTCCAACCACGACATTTGTCTTGGTCGATCAATACGATACCGTCTTCTTCACGCTTGTAGATAGCGCCAGATGGGCAACTTGCAACACAAGCAGGGTTTAGACAGTGCTCACATAAACGCGGAAGATACATCATGAAAGTTTTTTCAAACTGTCCATAAATATCTTTCTGTGCTACTTCATTGAAGTTGGCATCTTTCTTACGCTTAGCGAACTCTGTACCTAGAATTTCTTCCCAGTTAGGACCCCATTCGATCTTATCCATGATCTTACCAGTGATCAAAGACTTAGGTCGTGCTGTTGGCTGGTGCTTACTTTCAGGAGCCGTATGTAAATGCTCATAATCGTAATCAAAAGGTTCGTAGTAATCATCAATTTCAGGAAGATCAGGGTTACCGAAAATATTCGCTAACACTCTAAGCTTATTTCCCTGACGTGGTGTTAATTTACCATCATTACCACGGACCCAACCGCCATTCCATTTTTCTTGGTTTTCCCACTCTTTCGGGTAACCAATACCTGGTTTGGTTTCAACATTATTAAACCAAGCGTATTCAACACCGTCTCGACTGGTCCATACATTTTTACATGTGATAGAACAAGTGTGACAGCCGATACATTTGTCCAAATTTAGGACCATGCCTATTTGTGCACGTACTTTCATCGCTATGCTCCCGTCTCTTGTGAGGCCACACGTTCTTCATCCAACCAGTCAATCTTGTCCATTTTACGGACAATAACAAACTCATCTCGGTTACAACCAACAGTACCGTAGTAATTGAAGCCGTAAGATTGCTGCGCATAACCACCAATCATATGCGTTGGCTTCATGACCGCTCTGGTTACAGAGTTGTGCATACCACCACGTGTTTTAGTTGTTTCAGCCCCTGGCATATTCACCTGACGCTCCTGAGCGTGATACATCATGCTCATACCTTCATTTACACGTTGAGAAACAACTGCTCGAGCAGCAAGTGCACCGTTTACGTTGAAAACTTCAATCCAATCGTTATCTTCAATACCCGCTTTGGCTGCATCGACTTCACTGATCCAAACAATTGGACCACCACGTGAAAGTGTTAACATCAACAAGTTATCAGAATACGTTGAGTGAATACCCCACTTCTGGTGTGGTGTAATCCAGTTCAATATAATTTCTTTATTGCCATTAGACTTCTTGTCTAATAGCGGTTTTACAGTCTTGGTATTTATTGGTGGCTTGTACAAGCACTGAGTTTCACCAAAGTCCCGCATCCACTCATGATCCTGATAGAACTGCTGACGACCTGTCACGGTTCTCCATGGAATCTGCTCATGCACGTTGGTGTAACCTGCATTATAAGAAACATGTTCATCTTCCAAACCTGACCAGGTTGGTGAAGAGATGATCTTACGAGGTTGTGCCTGGATATCACGGAAGCGGATTTTTTCCTCTTGCTTTGGCAATGCCAAGTGCGTGTGATCCTTACCGGTAAATTCAGACAGTGCTTCCCATGCCTTAACCGCCACCGTGCCATTGGTTTCTGGTGCCAAGCTTAAGATAACTTCTGCTGCATCAATCGCTGATTCGATCTTAGGTCGATCGAAGTGTGCACCTTCTTCAGTATGCTTGTAGTTAAGCTCACCCAGGAATTTAACTTCGTCTTCGGTATTCCAGTTAATACCCTTACCGCCGTTACCTAACTTCTCTAGCGCTGGGCCAAGTGAAGTGAAACGTTTGAAAGTATTCGGGTAATCACGCTCGACAACAGCCAAGTTTGGAGCAGTCTTGCCTGGAATTAAATCACATTCACCTTTCCACCATGCTTTCACTTCAAATGGTTGAGCTAGCTCACCCGGGCTGTCGTGCTGCATTGGTACGGTCACAAGATCTTTTTCAACACCTAAGTGGCCAACACAAATTTCAGAGAACTTCTTGGCAATACCTTTAAAGATATCCCAGTCAGAACGAGATTCCCAAACAGGGTCTACCGCTTTTGAAAGTGGGTGGATAAATGGGTGCATATCTGAAGTATTCATATCGTCTTTTTCGTACCACGTTGCTGTGGGTAGAATTACGTCAGAATATAGACAAGTCGTAGACATACGGAAATCTAAAGTCACTAATAAATCAACTTTTCCTTCCTGCGCTTCTTTATGCCATTTCACATCTTCAGGCATTTTAGCGCCACGTTCATCCAGATCTTTACCCATCAATCCATGTTTCGTACCTAATAGGTGACGCAACATGTATTCATGACCTTTACCTGAAGAACCTAGCAAGTTCGAACGCCAGATAAACATGTTATGAGGGTGGTTCTGAATCGCATCAGGGTCTTCACACGCAAACTTGATTTCGCCGCTCTTAAGCTTCTCAACAACGTAGTCTTTAGGTGTTTGACCTACAGCTTCAGCATCTTTCGTTACTTGAAGTGGGTTTAAATCTAACTGAGGCGCTGAAGGCAACCAACCCATGCGTTCTGCACGAGAGTTATAATCAATAATTGAAGCTTGCCACTTAGACTTATCTGCTAATGGCGAAACAACTTCTTCCATTTCTAACTTCTCATAACGCCACTGGTTCGCATGATTATAGAAGAAAGAAGTACCGTTCATTTGACGTGGTGGACGCTGCCAATCCAAACCAAATGCTAATGGTAACCAACCACACTGAGGACGCAGTTTTTCTTGACCAACATAGTGAGCCCAACCGCCACCTGACTGACCAATACAACCACACATCATCAACATATTGATAACGCCACGGTAGTTCATGTCCATGTTGTACCAGTGGTTCATCGCTGCACCAATGATAATCATACTTCGACCAGTCGTTTTGTCTGCGTTATCTGCAAACTCACGAGCGATCTTGATGATTTGCTCACGCTTAACACCAGTAATCTTTTCTTGCCACGCTGGCGTGTATGGCTTGTCATCATCAAAACTAGTCGCTGAATTAGGACAGTTCAGACCGTGCTCAACACCATAGTTCGCAAGTGTTAAATCAAAAACACAGGCAACCAATCTTTCAGAACCGTCTGCTAGCTTGATTTTCTTCGCTGGCACTTTACGTAACTGGTTAGCATCGTGGTCTGTATTAGCAAAATAACCGTATTCGTGTTCTTGGCCACCGAAGTATGGGAAAGAAACTTCAACCACTTCGTCAGCTTTATCTCTTAGCGATAAGCCTAGCTTGATCTTGTCACCAGAATTACCGTCTAGTTGATCAATATTCCATTTGCCTTTTTCGCCCCAACGGTAACCAATTGAACCGGTAGGTGAGACTAACTCGCCATTTTCTTCGTTGATAGCAATGGTTTTCCATTCAGGATTGTTATCCTGACCTAGGTTTCCATCTAAATCAGAAGCTCGTAGGAAACGACCTTGCTGTAAACCTTGAGATGATTCGTCTAGGAATACCAAGTATGGGAAATCAGTAGTAGTACGCACGTATTCAGTGAAGTAAGCACTTGGCTTATCAACATGAAATTCTTTCAGGATAACGTGCCCCATTGCCATCGCAACTGCAGAGTCAGTACCCTGTTTTGCAGCAATCCACTCATCTGTTAGCTTCGCGACTTCTGAGTAATCAGGTGTTACAGAAACTGTTTTAGTTCCCTTGTATCGAACTTCAGTAAAGAAGTGTGCATCCGGTGTACGTGTTTGAGGAACGTTAGAACCCCAAGCAATGATATAACCCGAATTGTACCAATCTGCTGATTCAGGTACATCCGTTTGCTCACCCCAAATTTGTGGTGAAGCTGGCGGTAAATCACAATACCAATCATAGAAACTTAAGCAGTTACCACCGATCAGAGATAAGTAACGTGAACCAGCTGCGTAAGAAACCATTGACATTGCAGGTATCGGAGAGAAACCTGAAATACGGTCAGGACCGTAAGTCTTAGTCGTATAAACGTTTGCTGCTGCAATCAGTTCATTCACTTCTTGCCAGTCAGAACGAATTAAACCACCTAAACCACGTTTGGTTTTATATGAGTCCATCTTAGCCTGATCAGTCACGATAGAAGCCCATGCATCAATCGGATCCGTATGCTTGGCTTTTGCTTCACGCCACAATTTTAATAGCGCTTTACGAACTTTTGGATACTTAAGACGGTTTGCACTATATATATACCAAGAATAACTTGCGCCACGAGGGCAACCACGAGGTTCATGGTTTGGCAAGTCGGGCCGGGTACGAGGGTAATCAGTTTGCTGAGTCTCCCAAGTAACTAGTCCGTCTTTAACATATACTTTCCAGCTACAGGAGCCTGTACAGTTAACACCGTGTGTTGAACGGACAATTTTATCATGCTGCCAGCGACGACGATAACCGTCTTCCCAGCCCCGGTCTTCATTTGTAGTAACGCCATGCCCGGAGGCAAAGTCCTGTTTTTTCGCTTTGAAAAAACGCAACCTGTCTAAAAACTGACTCATTAGTGGTTCCTCACCCTAGTTCTTCATCATAAGTATTTCGGATTGATTTATCTTTATTCTGAGCACATTATAGAAGCGATCCCATTTTTTACAAAGATGACCCCATTGCACGAATGACGGCAGTATAATGTCTAATAAGATTGATGTGTTGATCTAGGTCAACGCAAGCTTGATCTAGGTAGATAGAAATACCTATTTCTACCCACAAAGTGTTATTAGACACAACCTATAAACTATTGTTTTAGAAGAAAACATTAAATTTTATAATGATATAAAACCAAAAATATTTTTTTAGAGGTAGCTAAAGTTGGTACAGAAAAAACAACGCTTTTTCCATTCAGTAATGAACTATATTCATTTTTCGCTATTCATCATAGTTGGCATCACACTACTGTCTATTTTCTTCTCTTTTTGGCTCAGCGAACAAGCCGATACAGACATACAGGCAACCAACCTTTCCGGTTCAATGCGCATGCAAACTTTTCATATTGGCCTAGCGTTGACCCATGAGCCCAATAAAGTAAAGCAGCTCATTCAAAAGCTCGACAACACATGGACAAATCCTCTTTTTTTGCACGTAAGGTCTTCAGAAAACGTTAATAACCTAACCTACGCTTTTGACCTAGCATCAAACCATTGGTTCGATATCGTACGCCCCTTTTTAATCAATCAAACCACCAGACCAGAAGCTTATTTAAAACTGACACAGCAAGTTGAGCTCACTGACAAATTAGTCAACCAGTTTCAGCAAGAAGCCGAAGCCAAAATTCGCAACCTACGCACGCTTCAATTACTCGCATTCTTACTTACAACACTAGTTGGCAGCCTCATTTTTTATCTCTTAAAGAATCGCGTCGAAACGCCTTTAAACCAGCTCAGTGATGCTGCTGAAAAAATTCGTGATGGACATATTGAGCAACGCATCCATATTGAAGGCAAAGATGAACTCTCAATGCTAGCTGAAACCTTCAATCAAATGAGCAGTTCAATCACAGAAACCTATAAGCAGCTAGAAACTCGTGTCGCAGAAAGAACTGAAGAACTACAACGAAACAACATGGTTTTAAAATATTCCTTCTCTTTAGCCAGAAAAATGTTAGATATGCAAAGCCAAGGCTTGGATTATCAAGAAACTATCCAAGACCTAGCCGAAGTACTAAAACTCAAAGACATGGAGCTATGTCTATTTACTCCAGAAGGCGAGAAACCATATATCCACATTGACCCACACGAAGACAATACCCATTTATGTACACAAACATCCTGCGAAACATGCAAAGGCAGCCAGCCATTCAACTCGGTGGAGACCTTAGGTTTCAGTTGCAAATACCCTATTACCCGCAATAACAAGCAATACGGTGTCATCAAAGTCAAGAGACTAGACGGCACATCCCTCCCAGACTGGCAAGCACAACTATTAAGCTCCAGCGCTGACCAACTTGCTATCGCACTTTCACTTCAAGATACGAAAGAGCAAGAGCACCGTCTAGCCATGCTTAGTGAGAGAACTGTGATTGCACGGGAACTCCATGACTCGTTAGCACAATCACTGTCCTATTTAAAAATACAAGTCATGCGCCTTCAAAAATCACATAACATGGAAAAATATGATCTTCAGCAACCCATTATCGACGAATTAAGAGAAGGCTTATCATCCGCTTATAGACATTTACGGGAACTCCTAACCACGTTTCGTCTCAAGATTGACGACCAAGGTTTAGAGGGTGCAATCCTTCAAACAGTTACTCAGCTAAAAGAACGCAGCAACATGAATATTCATCTTAGCTACTCTTTAAAAGATGTGCCGCTCAGTCCAAGTGAAGAAATTCACTTACTACAAATTCTGCGTGAAGCCAGCCAAAATGCCACAAATCACTCCCAAGGGACACATCTGGAAATAAGCCTCACTCAATTAGATAATAAGGACATAGAACTCAAGATCAAAGATGATGGTGTTGGCTTGCCAGATAAGCCCGGAAAATTAAATCACTATGGCCTAGCCATTATCCAAGAGAGAAGTCTTCATTTGAATGCTGAGCTCGCTATAAACAGCACCCCGGAAACAGACACACAACATGGCAGTACTGAAATCAAACTACACTTTAAACCTTGTTATTTAATTGAAAACCAACTTTCTACCCCCAAATAAAAAAGGGGCATACTTCACTAAATTAAACGATCCGACTAAAACCAGACATAAAAAAGGCCTGTAAATACAGGCCTTTCACTTCACACTATGAACTTATAACTTAAGGGTTATAGTGCTCACCACTCTTACGTAAGTAGAACCAGAAGTTGATTACCATACATACCGCATAGAATACTGCAAAACCGTACAACGCATATTCAGGTGTAGTCGCTTTAATCTGCTCACCCAGTACTTTAGGCATAATGAAAGCACCGTATGCTGCGACTGCTGAAGTCCAACCTAATACCGGGCCAGCCTGCTCTCTGTTGAATACTTGAGATATGGTTCGGAAAGTTGAACCATTACCAATACCTGTTGCTGCAAATAAAGTTAAGAACAACACAAAGAACGGTACAAAATACTCTTCAGGTGTTGCTGATGAGTATGCTGCTTTCATGTAGTAAGCCACGCCCACTGCACAAGCAATCATCACAGCTGAACAGATTTGCGTCACTAATGCTCCACCAACTTTATCAGAAATCCAACCACCAACTGGACGAATCAAGGCGCCAATGAAAGGCCCCATCCATGCATACATTAATGCACTTGGACCATTCGGATTAGCTGTATTGTGCGTCATCACACCGTCGACCATCACATGCTGGAAACCAAAGATAACTTTTATTGTTAATGGGAAAGACGCTGCGAAACCAATGAACGAACCAAATGTCATAGTGTAAATAACAGTCATCGCCCAAGTGTGCTTGTTGTCAAAAATTTTGTACTGACGGGTTAAGCTTTCACCGATTTGACCTGGAATCATTTTCAAGGCGAATACAGTTGCGGCAATAACGATAGGCAATACAATCCACTTACTCACACCAAAGCCCGAACCACCTACTTTTTCAGGTAGCATCAACCAAAGACCGAACATCGCACAAACAAAACCCACACTCAGCATCATAGTGATCAAGCTAAATGACCCCATTGGACCTGGGATATCAGGCGAAATATGAGATTCGCGCAAGTTGTTCATTCCAAACCAACCAGCTACCGCTAGAGGAATCAAAAATAGCAACCAAACAAAACCTGCATTTTGAATCCATGCATCTGTGCCTGCAGGAATTTTACCGATCAAAGTACCCGACGTATTCACCAAGGTCATTGGGTCTCCACCAGCAGCACCAAACATACCGACAGTCATGGCAAGCGGCACAAGAATTTGCATGGTCGTAACACCAAAGTTACCTAAACCCGCATTCAAACCTAAAGCTAAACCCTGCTGCTTCTTAGGGAAGAAGAAACTGATGTTAGACATTGAAGAAGCAAAGTTACCACCACCAAAACCAGATAGTAGCGCTAAAATCTGGAAAACCCAGAATGGCGTTTCAGGGTTACTTAAAGCAACACCAGCACCCATGGCAGGCAACATCAACAATGCAGTAGTAAAGAAGATGGTATTACGACCACCCGCCAAACGAATAAAAAAGGTACTCGGTATACGTAACGTTGCTCCTGTTAAACCTGCAATCGCCATTAGAGTAAATAGTTGAGATTTCTCATAAGGAAAACCCAAGTTCAACATCTGAACCGTGATAATCCCCCAATACAACCATACTGCGAAGCCACACAGTAAACTGGGGATAGAAATCCACAAATTACGGTTGGCTATTTTTTTACCTGTGGATTCCCAGAACTGTTCGTTCTCCGGATCCCATTTTTGAATATCGGCTCCAGAGCCTTGCGTATTCGCCATAGAATATCTCCCAATTAATTGACTAACTTTATGTCTAACTTATATTCACGGTGAACTATGAAGCCTAAACATCAAGCAAACAATCAACACTTGGGAGTAGATAGAGCACACCCTTTTACCAAACCAAAGCTACTCACTTATAAGTACCACCCCCTTACAACACCCAGATTAAAGGCTTATGTATAAACGCCCACCTCTACTCAAGGCCCGTTATAGGTAGCACCTAAAACCGACCAAGTTAATTTTTAATCTCATAAAAACTCTAGTGACATGACATAAATCAACTTTATTAAGGTAGGTACTTGCTAAAACATAGCCAGTCAAGGAAAGTACACATAATTCAGCAATAAGCCTTACCCAATAAAGGAAGTTCTCACAATGACTCAAACACCTGCCACCATTCTTTTAGTAGATGACCATCCATTGCTTAGAAAAGGTCTTACCCAACTAATCGAGCTAGAAGACGAGTTAGAGGTGATAGGCGAAGCAAGTAATGGTAAAGACGCGCTGGAAATTGCCAAAGCAAATGAACCTGATTTGATTGTTCTAGACCTGAATATGGAAGGCATGGATGGCTTAGAGACACTTCGAGCAATGCGTAGTGCTGAAATCACTTCACGCATTATAATGCTGACAGTTTCAGATAGTGACGAAGATGTAATTTGTGCCATTACCTATGGTGCAGACGGCTATTTACTTAAAGACATGGATCCAGAACAAATTCTAGAAAAGCTAAAAGAAGCGGCAGTAGGCAGAATGGTAATTAGTGAAAAACTAACTCATGTCTTAGCGGGTGCAATCAGAGGTGGAGAAAGCAGCAACAAAACAAACTTACTTGCGAAATTAACTAGCCGAGAACATGAGACACTAAAACTAATTGCAAAAGGAATGAGTAATAAACTTATTGCCCGTGAACTAGATATTTCAGATGGCACAGTCAAAGTTCATGTTAAGCATTTACTAAAAAAACTTAAATTAAGCTCACGTGTTGAAGCTGCCGTTTGGATGGTCAATCAAAGCTAACAGTGGTCACCCAAGTACATCCATTATAAATGTACTGTTTTGCTCATAGCCAGGCGACACACTATTTATGAGCAACGATCAACTCTGGGATTTTATTTAAAGGAACTTCATAGTCGATAGCCCCTAGTTTCACCGCTTCTTGAGGCATACCATAAACCACACAGGTGGCCTCATTTTGCGCAATTGTTTTGGCACCCGCATCATGCATTTCCTTGATGCCTTTTGCACCATCGTCCCCCATTCCGGTCATAATAATTCCTTGTGCATTACTACCCGCGAACTTCGAGACAGAACGAAATAGCACATCTACAGAAGGTTTATGGCGACTAACAAGAGGCCCGTCTTTTACTTGCACAGATGCGCCAAACTGAGTCGTTTGCAACATCATATGCTTTCCTCCCGGAGCGATTAGTACTCTACCCGGCACCAAGGCATCATTATCTTCAGCTTCTTTAACCTCTACCTGACATAGTTCATTCAGTCGATCAGCAAAAGCTTGTGTAAATTTTTCTGGCATATGCTGCACAACTAAAATCGGCAAAGAGTTCGCTGGAAGAGCAGTTAACACGGCTTCAAGCGCCTGCGTTCCCCCTGTGGAAGCCCCGATAGCAATTAAAGCCCCCGCTTTCCGAGCATTACGCCCCCCCCCTTTACTCAACATAGCATCAGCCGTTAATTTTGCAGCGACCTTAGGAATGGGCTTAATGGGTTTAATATGATTTTGTTTGGCGCCTGCCATATTGGCCTTTGCTGCAGTTCGAATTGCAGAGATCAGTTCTCCTGATACACCCGAAAGTGAAGCCTTAAGATTAACCTTTGGTTTAGCCACCACATCAATAGCACCAATGCTAAGTGCTTGAATTGATGTTTTAGACCCTTCTTCTGTTAGGGTAGAACACATTACAACAGGTGTAGGACGCTCAGCCATTATTTTCTTTAAGAATGCAATGCCATCCATGCGAGGCATTTCTACATCCAAAATAATGACATCAGGCCAGTCTTGCTCCATTTTTGACTGGGCAAAGATAGGGTCTTGAGCAGCTCCTATAACTTCAATACCAGAGGCACTTTTAAGCAACTCTGTGAGTACTTTTCTAACGACTGCAGAGTCATCAACAATAAAGACCCGAATTCCCATCGATTGCTTCTCCGTATAGAGCAAATTGCCAAATAAATATCAATAAAATCAATTTTTACTACAAAAGTTCATGCTTGACCCACACATCACCTGTCGCCACGTCAAAAGCAATACGCCGATGTCCGGTAGCGCCTATATGAGCTGCTAATATAGGAATGCCTTTTTCAGACAGGTGTTTTTTAGCAGCCTCAGCATTTTTAGTGCCGATCAATTCATCCTCTCGCAAGGTTGAGTTAATTATCATATTGCTGCCACCAAATATTTTAGCCTGATATTCCGGAAAGTGTGTCCCGCGCTTAGTGATCTCTCTTTCAAATAGCGCCATCGCCTCATCAGCATAACGCCCGTTAAGTAGGCCGTCAGGCAAGGCTAACTTATTAGCAGCACTACTGCCAGGAAGAACAAAATGACACATTCCACCAATCAATAGATCAGGGTGCCAAAGTGTTATTGCAATACAGGAGCCTAGTATTGTGTGTATTTGACAGTTTGATTCACAAAAGAAAAATTCACCGGGATTAATAAACCGGCTAATGATTCCGTCTTGAGTCTTCCCTTCTTGGGTTTCAGGAATAAGCTTCAAAAAAACAGCCTTTTTTAAATTTTCCGATACACAGTAGGTATAACCGTTTCCAAGCCATCATGAATCCCTTTTAGTGATTCTGAGTGCCCAATAAATAAATAGCCATCAGGGTGCATTTTTTCTACGATTTGTTTGATAATCTGCCTTTTTGTTTCCATATCGAAATAAATCAAAACATTGCGTAAAAATATAACATCGAAAGGCCCCAAATTCTTAGGCGGTTGCTTTAAATTTACTGGCGCAAAGCTTACCTTTTGCCTTAACGCCTTATCAATCAAAAGCGTTCCCTCATGCTCCCCCATACCTTGAAGACAGTATTTACGTAAAAAAGCAATGGGAATGCCGTCAATACGGTTCTGCAAGTAATGAGCTTGCTGCGCTTTTTTTAACACCCTACTACTAATATCAGAACCAAATATCTCCCATGGACGATTTTCGAGCATATCATCTACCAACATCGCAATACTGTATGCTTCCTCCCCAGTAGATGACGCAGCACTCCACACTCTGAAAGTTTTTCCTCCTTTCCATTTGGCAAGAATCTCTTTTTCCAGAAAAGCAAAATGTTTGGGTTCTCTAAAAAAGTAAGTTTCATTTGTCGTGAGCAAATCAACGACTACCTGCCGCTCACCACTTGGTGGAGAGGATATCATCAAGTCAAAATATTCTTTAAAAGTCTTAAGTGAATAGTGACGAAGCCTTTTACTCAAACGAGAAGTAACTAAGGTTTTTTTCTCATCACTCAGACTAATACCCGCATAATCATAGATAAATTCTCTGAACGAGTTAAATTCATTATCTGTAATTTTAAATTCATACATTAAATATTTTCACAGTTTACCTGCCCCAAAAAGTGATTTGTTGTATCACGCACCAATATCAGAAAGTTCTGCAATTGATAAAATATTCTCGATATCAAGCAGCACTAACAGCTGGTCATCCACTTTACCCATACCACTGATAAAGTCGGTTCTTATTTTAGTACCAAATGATGGCGTCGGCTTTATCTCACTCGACAATAGGTCTAGCACCTCATTCACCACATCAACGGTAATACCGATCTCTAGTTTTTGCTCTTCATCCTCCAGCTCTATTATCACAATACTACTACGTTTGGTTCTTTTCGATGGTGCCTCTGAAAAGCGTAGCGCAAGATCAACGACAGGTACAACGCTGCCTCGTAGATTTATCACCCCTGCAATAAACTCGGGCATCATTGGAACCTGAGTAATATTCCCATAATCAATAATTTCTTTAATATTCAGGATATTGATTCCATAGACTTCTGCATTGAGTTTGAATGTCAGAAATTGTGTGACATTTTCATTCGCTAAGCCGCTGGCAATGTCTGAACTCGCATCTTGCTGTACCGTTTGTTTCTGCATGATCACTTCCTATAATTTAGAAACGTTTAAACTTTGACTCATCTAGCTCATCACCAATTAAAGGCCTTACCTCTTGATCAGCAACAGGTAGTACTTCTTGAGTAGATGTAGAGGCCTTAGACACAGAGGGCTGTGTAGGAGAGTACTGGCTCTTTCCTACAGTGTTCGTTGATAAACGAAAGAATCCGACTACTTGCTGTAGATTTTCGGACTGAGCCTGCATCTCCTCAGCGGTAGCGGCTAACTCTTCAGAGCCCGCCGCATTCTGTTGAGTCACTTTATCGAGCTGTTGCATCGCACTAGAAATTTGTCCAACACCACTGGACTGCTCTTCTGAAGCCGCTGTGATTTCCTGTACAAGCTCTGCCGTTCGGGTAATATCAGGAACCATCGTATCCAAAAGCGTGCCTGCTTTCTTCGCGACTTTCACACTATCACCAGTCAGCGTACTAATTTCAGACGCCGCCACTTGACTACGCTCAGCCAGTTTTCTGACTTCTGCAGCGACGACCGCAAACCCTTTACCATGCTCACCCGCTCTTGCTGCTTCAATCGCTGCATTAAGTGCCAACATATTTGTTTGATAGGAAATATCCTCGATAATGGATATTTTTTCTGCAATCTGTGTCATCGCTTTAACGGTTCCAGTCACCGCTTCACCACCATCTGTAGCGGCTTTGGCTGACTCACTGGCAATTTTATCTGTCATTTGAGCATTTTCACTATTCTGACTAATCGAAGCTCCCATTTCTTCCATTGAAGCACTGGTCTCTTCGACACTGGCGGCCTGCTCACTGGCAGCGCCACTTAATGAGTTTGCCGTATCACTTACTTGTGCTGCTGCAGAAAAAATTTGATCTGAGTTCCCCTTAATCTGCTGAACAACCTCTATCAACTTATGACTCATAGAGTCCATTGAAGCCAATAACTGCCCGGTCTCGTCATTGCCTTTTACTTCAATTCTGGAGGTCAGGTCGCCTTCAGCCAAAGCATTAGAAAATTTTACAGCCTGAGTCAATGCCTTGGTAATTGTATTCGCAAGAATTGTAATAATAAGAACAGACACAACAACACCTAAAAGGGCACCAATAATAGCTGTAATGCCAATCGCATTCGCTTCAGACATAACAATACCTTCATCAAGCACCACACCAATCATCCAATCCATACCTTCAAGCGTTGAAAGTGGTGTAAAAAAAACCATATGAGGCTTCCCCCCTAACATAATGGTTTGTAATTTAGGCAAAAGAGTAGGCCGCTCATCTATAAACAAATCCGTAATTGGCTTTCCATTAAGCTCGCCATCAGGATGGCTAATAACCTGCCCTTTCTCAGTTAATAAAAAAGCATAACCGGCACCACCAAAGTTGAGTGTATTCACTGCATCAGAAACAGTTTTAAGGCTCAAATCACCACCAAATGCGCCCTTAAACGTTCCTTTATCTGAAAAATTTGCGACAACTGAAATCAAAATTTCTCCCGTTGAAGCATCTGCGTAAGGTTCGGTTAATACGGCTCTTGAGGCATTTCTGGCTGTCGGATACCAAGGGCGTTTACGGGCATCCCAACCAACAGGGTTCCAAGTTGTATCATTCGTTATCGCCTTGCCATCAGTGTCTAAACCGCCAAACATTAGAAGAAATTCTTTTTTGAGCATAGGGCGATTGAAGAGTGTATCAATTGTTTGTGAATTGAAATCAGCGTCCACCGATTCAGCTATAAAATCAACTAAACCAAGCTTGCCATTTAGCCAATTAGAGATCTGGTTCGAAAGAGCATTACTAGACTCAGATATGCTACTTTCAGCTTGCCTTAATAATGAGTCCTTAATCGAAAAATACTGAACCAGAGAAAGAGCAGTAATAGCGACAATTAAAACTGAAGACGAAACAAGTGTAATTTTATGAGCTACTTTCATTTCTTCCGCTCCTACATAATTATAATATTTGTACTAGATGCCAGAGGCACCCCAAGTTTATTTATAGGTTCTATGAAAATAGGTCAGATCTGTAGGTCTGTCAAAGCGCGTCAGTTTCAAATTTAAAAAGCCCTCACCTAAATTTTTCTCTGTTCACAAACGAAAAAACGATACCACTTGTTGTAAGTTTTCTGATTGCGCCTGCATTTCTTCAGCCGTTGAAGCAAGTTCTTCAGAGCCCGCCGCATTCTGTTGAGTCACTTTATCAAGCTGTTGCATCGCTTTAGTAATCTGTCCAATACCACTGGATTGCTCTTCTGAGGCAACGCTGATTTCCTGAACTAAATTAGCAGTTTTGGTAATATCCGGCACCATTTCCCCCAACAATTTACCGGCCTTCTCAGCGACCGTCACACTATCGCCAGTCAGAGTACTAATTTCAGACGCCGCCACCTGACTACGCTCAGCCAGCTTTCTAACTTCGGCAGCAACGACTGCAAACCCTTTACCGTGTTCTCCGGCTCGAGCCGCCTCAATCGCTGCATTGAGTGCCAGCATATTAGTTTGGTAAGCAATATCTTCAATAATGGAGATTTTTTCTGCAATCTGTGTCATCGCTTTAACGGTTCCACTCACCGCTTCACCGCCATCTGCAGCAGCTGTGGCCGACTCACTGGCAATCTTGTCTGTGGTTTGCGCATTTTCACTATTTTGGCTAACTGATGCGCCCATCTGTTCGATTGAGGCACTTGTCTGTTCGACACTGGCGGCCTGCTCACTAGCCCCTCCGCTCAATGAATTTGCCGTTTCACTGACTTGAGCAGCGGCTGAAGAAATTTGGTTCGAGTTACCTTGAATCTGCTCTACTACCTCTATCAATTTACGTTGCATATTAATCATCGTTTTATCAAGTTCACCAAACTCGTCATTGGCACCAATACTAATAGTTCTTTGTAAGTTCCCTATGGAAATAGCCGTTAGAGCTTCCCGAGCGACATCAAGCCGGCGATTCACATTCCGGCGAACACTGATATAAATAACAATACAGATAATGATTAATGCACAAATAAAGATGCCAACAATAATTTGGCTTATTAAAAGGCTTTGTGCCACCGCGCCATCAATATCAACAACAATTTCCAACACGCCACGCACATCCCCTAGTTTCCAATCATTTTTTGGCGTATCCGCTCTTGAGTTATGGCAATTAACACAACCCTGAGCAACCATGATGTCTGGAATGGCGACGCGTACCACCTGCTTGCCATTCATTTCTCCAGTTTCAACAAATTTACCATCTGGATTTTTTGTAAGGTAGTTCCAGGCATTCTTGCCAAAAGCATCCAACTGCCTCGCCTTGCGGTTTGGAAATGGAAAGTCACTGTATAGACGTAGGTCTGTACCGTTCTTCTTCAACAGATCACTTAAGTCATGAATAAAAGTTGCAGGCAATGGAATGGTATTTTTGTCGCCAACATGATTAAAGGAAGGTTTTAATGAGGAGCCTGCCAGCACTTTTTTTACGACATTTTTTGTATAGTAACCACGAATTACCTTAAACTGATTAACCGTTTGTGTGGCTGAAACAACCGCATTCTTCTGGGCATTCTCATTACTCAGTTTAGGTATTGTAAAAGCCAAAAGAAGAGAAACAATTACCATAAGAGAGATGACAGGTAAAAGTAATTTGAAACTCACGTTTCTATCAGAAAATAATTTCATGAGATGCCACCTCTATTTTTAGGGCTCTATATCTATATAGTAACCACCCAACACTTAAAAACGCTTGAGCTTATCAACAATAGCTCCTTCTAACCTACTCCCTCAGAAATCTATGGGGTAATATCGATTTAAGCGAAAAGTTAAGTCTCTCTACCCTCTTCTTAAAGATAAACTAAAAAATGAAACGGCTTGCTGTAAGTTTATTGATTGCGCTTGCATCTCTTCAGCCGTTGAGGCTAACTCTTCAGAGCCAGCTGCATTCTGTTGAGTCACTTTATCAAGTTGTTGCATTGCACTACTGATTTGTCCTACCCCCGCAGACTGTTCTTCCGAGGCTGCTGTAATTTCTTGTACCAGCTCTGCTGTTTGAGTAATATCCGGCACCATTTTGTCGAGTAGCATTCCCGCTTCCTCTGCAACCTTCACACTGTCACCTGTTAAGCTACTGATCTCAGACGCCGCCACCTGACTACGTTCAGCCAACTTTCTAACTTCGGCTGCGACGACCGCAAACCCTTTACCGTGTTCTCCAGCCCTAGCGGCTTCAATCGCCGCATTGAGTGCCAGCATATTGGTTTGGTAAGCAATATCTTCAATAATAGAAATTTTCTCAGCAATCTGATTCATTGCCTTCACCGTTCCAATCACCGCTTCACCACCATCAGCTGCAGCGGTGGCCGATTCACTGGCAATTTTGTCTGTCGTTTGAGCATTTTCGCTGTTCTGGTTAATTGAAGCCCCCATTTCCTCCATTGAGGAACTGGTTTCTTCAACACTGGCGGCCTGCTCACTAGCAGCTTCACTTAGAGCATTGGCAGTACTACTCACCTGAGCAGACGCCGAAGAAATTTGTTCTGAATTTTCTTGAATCTGCTGTACAACCTCAATCAGTTTTTGCTGCATATTAATCATGGCGCCATAGACACCAATATGTCCACTCATACTCCCTTGAGTTAAATCAGCAGTTAGGTCTCCTGTTGAAATTTGCTCGGCAACTTCTTGAACTTGTGATGGATCAGCCCCTAATTGTCGTAAAATATTTCGTAATAAATATAACAAGACCAACGCCACCAAAACCGCAATCGTCACTAATGAAGAGACGAACAATGTATTGGCTGTAGCGGCTTCACTCTCAAAATGTTTCTTATTTTCAGCTAAAACATCAGGAAGTACTGCTCGCATTTCAGCAAGTGTATCCTCCATTGCATGCACATCTTTTCGAAACAATGCCTGAATATCAACGGCCTTAATCATATTTGTCACTAAACTTGCAAAGCCTGACTGATAGGCCTCCATTCCCAGTTTTATTGTTTGGCGTTGTTGTTCAGTCATACCCTGGTCATTTAATAGTGCATTGAATTCCTCATTGCGTGTTGCCATTTTTCCAACGTATTTTTCATCTTTTCTAGCAAGGAAATCCTTCTCATGTCTGCGCATCATTAACATAGAAACGGTAAGCTTTAAGGCATCTGCGTTTTTAACCAATTCTTCAACATCATGTACAGACTTTCTTAATGACCCACGAAAACCTGTTTTAGGTGTTAGACCAGACTCTCTCATATTATTTACCAATGATAAGAAGCCTTTTTGGTAAGCCTCTACTTGTCCGACCAAGGTAATAATATGCTCTTTCTCTGAGTCATCCATAAGATAATTTTCTGTATCATGAACAGTCTCAAGAAGTTGGGTAATGACATTGCTATGTTTCTCTATATATTTTTCTTTGCTTCTCAGAATAAAATCTTTTTCACTGCGTCTGGCCTGTAGCATTTGTATTGATATTTTATCAATATGCTCACCATATTTAAGTACCTTCTCAAACTCAGCTTTGGCATGTTCACGAACATTAACAGACTTCATATAAACCATAGAAATAACAATAAACCCCAGAATTATCAGAACAATCAATCCGATTAATTTGTTTTTTAAAGTAATATTTTTATACATCCATACTCTCCATAATTCATAACAGCGCTTTTATTTTTAGTTCATCAATATCGTTGTATTAACATTCGACTATTTATTAACTGGCTGACTGAATACTGCCTACCTGCGAAAGCTCGTCAACCGATAAAACATTTTCAATATCCAGTAATATGAGAAGCTTGCCATCAACCTTTGCCATCCCCCGTATAAAAGTAGTCTGAATCTGATTCCCCAGCGACGGGGCCGGTTCGACTTCTTTGGGGTGAATATCTAGCACCTCATTAACCATATCGACAGTTACACCAATCTCAATCCTTAAATCATCATTCTTTACTTCAAGAATAATGATACTGGTTCGCTTTGTATGCTCAGTAGATTGACCCGAAAAACGCTGACTTAACTCTATAACCGGCACCACATTGCCACGAAGGTTAATCACCCCTGAAATAAAATCAGGGGTCATGGGCACTTCAGTTATTTCGCCATATTCGATGATCTCTTTAATATTGAGGATCTCAAGTCCATAGACCTTCCCGCCCAGCATAAAAGTAAGATATTGATCCGTTTCATC
>CAJWBJ010000025.1 GCA_913020495.1 uncultured Oleiphilus sp. | reverse complement strand
GGCAAGCATCATTTCAGAGCGATGAACCAATAGATGGTCCCACGAGGATTTGGCTTTTTCTGGGGAAAGTTCAATGTCGGCAAAGATATTAAATATTGCTTGGCATACTGTTTCACCGTTTGAGGTAATTAATTCATTTAGCCCATCTATGAAGTGATCATTATTCGACGCTGCGTCACGACACGCTAATACTAATGACTTAACTGTCTCCATGAGCATCTCCTATGCTTAAACAATATTCTAGATAGTTGAATAAGTTATTATATTTTTTATCCAGAGTGTTACACGAATCATAACCTAGTCATAGCTGTAAGTCCTTATCCGTTAACAAAGTTTAGGCCAGTAATACTAAAGTGCAAAATCTACCCTTTTAACTTTAGCGATAAAAGCCTGATTTGATAATTCACCGTAGCAGTAATCGCCAACAAATATGATTCTAAACGGTCATGTTTGCTCCCGTGTACCTTTAATGCTTCTAACTGTCGACTACAATGCCATAAACCTAAAGTAAGACACCCCTTTTTCATTGCGTCTATTTTCCCATCAATATCAGGGAGCTTTAAGACATCTGAAGTAAACTCATTCTGGTTAATCAATTCTTCAACCTGAGCATTAAAAGCATCATAGTAATTCGCTAGCTTTTGCATAGAGATTGACAACCTTCCCGCTGTGACTTCGGGCCGTTCAGATATATTTTTCCACTCCGTGTCAAAAACCTCATTGATCTTTGCAATGGCTTCATCAATATTGAATGGTTTCACAATATAGCCACTAACTCCCAACATAACAGCATTTTGCACTGTGTCCCGATCCTGGCCAGACGTCACGAGAACAAAGTTTAAAGACTTTACTCTTTCATCCACCCTGATTTTTTGTAATAGCTGAATACCTGACATTTTAGGCATCCGTACATCGCAACAGCATAAAATAGGTAGCGGTTTTTTTTCAAGATACTCCCAAGCCGCTAAGCCATCTTCAAATTCCAGCACATCCGTAAAGCCCATTTTTTGCATTAAATCTGTCAGTGCGACCCTTGATACCGCATCATCATCTACCACCATGACCTGCATTAGCTCACCCTTGCCTCATTGTACGACTCTAAACACGCTATAAGTTCATCAAATAACGTTCCTATTTTTTCCATGTCACTTTCATCCGCCCAGAGCTCTAACTGCCCGGATAAGTTCACTAGACCATCATCATTCAAATAGCTGGCACTGCCTTTTATGCCATGAAATAAGCACCCTAATTCTTGATAGTCCTCGACCATCATTGCTTGATTAATTTCATGTATGCGTTTCGGTAACGAGTCGATGAATGTGATACGTAATTTGGAAGCTAATTCCTCCTCTTCCATTGATTCAGCGTCATCATCAGTTTGTTCTGATGTTCTTTGAATACTCTCGGCCGTTATTGAAAACAAGCTGTCTAGTTCATTTTCTGTGGCACGAATCAAGGGAGTTAATTCACGCCCCTGTGCCAGAAGCTCATCAATGGTATCTTCAATAACATGGTGCAACTCTGTTTCATTGATGGGCTTACAAAGGAAATTATTCATACCGACACTAAAAAACCGGTCACGATCTTCATCCGTTACATTGGCCGTCAGTGCAACTATTTTAATACTCGATTGTTTTAATGTCTGGTCTTGCCAGACACCGCTTCGAATATGACGAGTGGCTTCCAAACCATCCATTTCAGGCATGCGGCCATCCATCAAAATAATATCAAATGGTCTACTCATCAACATATCCAAAGCAATACGACCATTGTTGGCTATCTCAACCTCGTGCCCCATATTCTCCAATAAGGTTCGAATTATTACTTGGTTCGTCTCAAAGTCTTCTGCACATAAAATATGAAGTTTGTGTGTGTGAGGAGCCTGCTCTCTTACTTTAGTTTCACATAGCTCAGCATTTCCCCGCCCCATCGGTAACTCGAAGTAAAAGTTAGACCCTTTACCCGGTGTGCTGCTTACTTCAATAAAGCCATACATAGCTTCAACCAATTGTTTCGAAATTGATAACCCCAGCCCTGTCCCTCCAAACTTACGGGTAGTAGAAACATCGGCTTGTTCAAATTTCTGAAATAATTTTGCGACCCCATCTTCGGGAATACCAATACCGGTATCTTGAACAGAAAAACTCAAACGCATACTAAACTTTGACAATTCAAGCATGCTAATCTGAACATCTACACCGCCAGATTCGGTAAATTTAATGGCATTACCGATTAAATTTACTAAAACCTGTCTAATTCTGGTTGGATCACATTTCACATATTTAGGAACATCTTCATCAAACATTATGTGAAAATGCAAACTCTTGTCTTTGGCCATATCCTCAAAAAAAGCGACCCCTGAAGAAATTTCTTTACGTAAATCAAAGTCAACCATTTCTATATTAAGCTTACCGGCTTCCATTTTTGAGAAATCCAGTATGTCGTTAATAATCGTCAATAAGGCTTTGGCATTACTCTTTGCAATATCAAGCTGGACTCTTGTTTTGTCATGTACTTGTGGATCTTTCAATGCAAACCCAAGCATACCTAAAACACCAGATAGAGGCGTGCGGATTTCATGGCTCATAGTAGCCAGAAAATCGCTTTTGGCCTGAGCAGCCTCTTCAGCAACCGCTTTTGCCTCTTCCAAACTCTGCTGAACCTCTTGCATTTGACTACGTAAACGACGCTCAATGGTAAATGCAGCATTCGTTTCATCTAACAGCTCATTAAAGCCATCAACCAAAACACCGATTTCATTTGTCTGAAGGTGGCGGGGTAAAGATAACCGCTCCTCACTATCACCATGAATATCTTTGAGTGCTCGACGAACCTTAACTAATGGCTCTGAGATTCGTATTTTTAAAGCTTGAGCCGAGACAAAACAAGACACGAAAATAACAACAATAACACCGATAATTGTAGGAATGGAGGTATCATGAGTTCGCTGACTCACCCATTTTTTATTCGGCGCCACACGCAATTCACCTAAAATATGCTCTTGATCGAAAATTGATTCGAGGCTCATCGTGATCATCGTTAAAGGTGCACCGCCATCTTTATTCACGCTCGACAATGTCATGCCCTGACTAATTTCATCAGCAAAACCTTCAAGCGTCACAGAATACACAACATCCGTACCCAGTAAGCCATTGATGGCATCCATACCCACAGCTTGATTTGAGGAGAACAACGCGGCTGATGCAGTATTTTTGACTGCTGCCATTAAACTATGAACTTGTCGCTCACTCTCTTCAACAGCAAGGCGTTGATTAATTTGATAGGCGATTAAACTAAAAATTGTAGACAGCACCAAAGCGCTGCTCACCATGACCATTGCAACATAATGCTGTAGGTGACGAAACTGCATTAATGCGTGTCTACTGCATGAACGACGATGATATTTTTCTGTGCAAGTTCATCCGGGTCTTGTTCCTGAACATACGCAATGGCACTTTTATTTTGACTCACCTCTTTTAATATTTCAGCCATACTTTCCAATACCTTTGGTGGTGAGGCTCGACCCGAGTAGCGCAAGCGAGCCCAATAGGCGTCAATATCCGAAATTGACTTGCCGGTTAATCCTTCAAAAAACTGTTCTCGTATGGTTGATCCAATTTCATTATCAAATGCCTTCGCCACGCCCCCGTTCGGGAAGCTACGTGCACGCCCAAGAAACAAGCTCATGACTTGCTTACGACTCAGCGAGGTTAATTCAGACTGGCTACTAACAATCACTTGAATTGAATGTGTTCCCCCTGCTTCGTCCGCCCAAGTTTCAACTGAGGTAATTACTAGAAAAAGTATCGCCAGCGTTTTAATTTTATTCATATTAAAACACCCAATCAAACGTGGTTGAGCACCAACTTCGTGAGCTTTTTTTCCAATTCCTTGTGCCTAATTCAGGCGTGTCCTGAGTTGGGTAAATACCTAAAGAGTTATCATCAAGTGTCGCAAAATCACACTGGAGTTTAAGCGCTTTTTGTGTGGCAAAATCCCAGCGAACACCGACTGTCATGGAAGATTGGTCAATAAGCCCCGAGCTCATATTATCTTTAAGGAGAGCATAAAGGCCTAACAGTTGTGGGTCGGGTGGTGGAGGGTCATAAGGGAAGTCACGCTCATCCCAAGAATAGGAGTAACCCATATGAGGCAAGAACTCACCAAACCGATGCCCTAATTGGAAATACGCACGCTGACCGTCATAAGAACCAAAAAAAGTCGAGGTAACATTACTCACCTCACCCTGAACTAACCAAGGCCCTGGCGTCCAGCTAAAGCCAATAGAACTATAAGTTACCTTTTGATTCTCAATCGAATAGTCATTTGCAATTTCAATAGACTCAGGCCAAGGCACATAAACCAGAGGATTATTCACTGTATCCATTAATCTATTAATTGCATTAGTATTTTGAGTAAAACGAAAACGCGCGATGTAAGCACGGAGTGTTAATTCATCTTTTTCCCATGTCACACCTGCGCCATAAATAGGCGCTGATTTAACATAGTTATTGGAAGTATCATCATCATTATAGCCAATATTAACGGTTGCTTTGGTTTTACCAATAAAAGCCTCAAAACGTAGTGAGCTGTCAAAATCACCAAATTCAAAAATGGTTTTCATACCATCATAATGACTATAGGGGATCCAGGCATAGAATTCGGTTTGAGGGCGTACAGAATGGTAGGAATACCCGACATTGCGGTGGTCTGATAATAGAAAGGTATCCAAGACCATACGCCCTAACTGAAAGCTCCACATCTCGTCGGACTGGTAGCGTAAAAAAGCCATTTCTATCGACTTTTCGATACTATTACTGACTTTTTCCTGAGCGACAATCTGGCCAACGACATCCCAATGAGGCTTGAGTTCTTTTCTAACCTGAAAGCCTAGCTTGGAGTCGACAAGCCAACCATGATCTTCAATTTTTTTACTACGCTGGGTTATATTCCGTTTAAGAACAAGGTCATCATATTTACCAGACTCGGCATAACCTAAAGTACCAAACCCAGTGAGTTCCCAATCATCGAAAGGTGAGCTTTCTGCCGTAGCATGCTGCCAAAAACCTAACAATAGAAGAAAAGTAAACCATTGCAGTAAATTACAGAACTTGGAAAAAGGTCGAAAGCATCGGTCAAGCATTCGGTCTGTCATTGCAAAAAGATATCCCTTATTAACATTCTTAACGTTTGTCACTGCAGGTTTAAGCTAATACTTAAACCTGCAGTGACACATTATTTGTTTTAGTTAATAAATTTTAGGCGAGGAACACTAAACTACAAGAAAACCATCAAAAATCCCTTTAGCCCCCCAAAAAACGATGCTGGTTGTTCACAATTCAAGAGTAATAATCTTCAACTGACTGTAGTAATAACGTGAGTTCCTGATTTTCATCATTACTTAATTCGCAGTTTGCCAGAACATAATTGGCCGTTCTGACCACTGCTCGCCACCGCGGACGATCAGGGACGGATCTAACATTCAAATACTTATCGAAAGTACGTGTTTTAACCGTAGTGCCATCGACATAGACTCGCCAACAACGGCTGCGCTCTGCTAATTCAATCTTACCTTTACTTGTATGACGCTCCCATAGATTCAGCGAAGACCTTAATAAAAGGACAACGGCTTCTTTATGAGCGCTTAAATCAGGTAGTTCTGAGCTGATGTGTTCTAAATTTCCTGTGTCCGGTTCAACAACCGGTGGTTCAGAAATCACCTGCCGTAATGCGCCTTCAATCTCATCAATTTTTTTACGACTTTCATTCAATTCAATTGAAAGCCCTTCAATCGAAGTTGCAGCATTTGTTTCAGGTAACATCGTCTCAAAAATTGGGGTAATTACTAAGGCTAAATATGCTTTACCATATTCGAAATAACTCTTAATGGAGGCGTTCCAGTTCATTTCAGGCGTCATACCCGCCGTATTCATACTAAATGCTTCACTGGGCTGTTCTTTAATAAGTCGTTGTAATTCTCGCCCTAAATCATCATTCACCAGATTAAGCACTGCCTGCCCCAATAGACCTTGCTGATGATCACAAAGCGCAATATTTGCTTTTTCATTGGCATATATAATTTGTAGCTGATCATTCAATAAAATAATAAGTTCGGTACTGACATCCAACACATTCAATAAGCGGGCATTTAACTCAGACAGCTCTTCTTCCAAGGTTTCTCGTCGTTCAATCTCACTTTTTAGTTTTTGGTTCTCACGATTAGCAATCCAATATTTTCTAACACTTAGCTGAGTATTTACCCGAGCAAGCAACTCTTGCTCATGATACGGTTTGATTAAGTAGTCATTCGCACCAGCGCTTAAAGCATTTACAATATCACTAATTTGAAGACGTGCCGTCAGCATCATAACGGGAAGCTCGTAACTGTCGTAACGCGTTCTAATAGACTGACAAACCTCTAAACCGCTCATTCCAGGCATCATGAAGTCAAGTAAAACCAAGTCAGGCAATTTCTCAGTCAGCCTTGAGAGCACTTTTAAGCCATCCTCAAAAACTTCAACCTGATAGCCTTGTTTTCTTAGCTGGCTTGAAACCAGTTCACAGTTCACGGGTTCATCATCAACAACAAAAATTATTGGGCCATCACAAGAAGTATGTTGCTCAGATGATTCAACACTGTCTCCTTTTGTTTCCTGAGTTGGCAGAATTGAATGGCTAGGCGCAACCACTAAGTTTGTTGTTTCCGACGCTTCATTAGTCAACACAATCAAGTCACTTGGAAAAACCATACTCACGGTTGTCCCCTGACCCACTCGACTATTCAACACTAATGACCCACCGTGAAGTTCAACTAATTGACGACTAATAGATAAACCCAGCCCTGTCCCACTGGCAGCATGATGACCAGCCACGTGAACCTGCTCGAAAGGGCGAAAAAGGGAGGCTCGTTTTTCATCAGGAATACCGACACCAGAATCTGTAATCTCAAACATCACTTCATTATCTTTGATATTAGCGATTAACTTAATAAAACCTTGCTCGGTATATTTTGCTGCGTTGCCTATGAGATTAAATAGTATTTGCTGCAGACGGAATTCATCAGCATTCAGATAACGTACTTCTGGTGCAATCTGAGCACTTAATGCTATATCTTTACCACTAATAGTCGGTTTTATCGTAGAAAACACAAGCTCAGCTATAGCACTCAAATCAACACGACTCTTATTTAGCTTCAACTTGCCATGCTTAATACTCGAAAAATCTAAAATATCATTCACCAAAACACTTAAACGCTGCGTGGTATTGGCAATGAGAGTGACCTTATGACGTTGATCTTCGGTGAGTGAACCTTGATCTTCCTCTTTTAAGACTTTCGCCAAGCCTGAAATACCCTGCAGAGGCGTGCGTAATTCATGAGAAGTCGTTGCTAGAAATTCATCTTTGAATTCATCTATTTCAAGCAACTCTTTATTTCGGCTTTCTAACTTTGTTGACATTGCTTCAACAAGGCTCAGGTTTTTTAAATAGTGTCGTTGAAGTGCCAGAGACTGTGAAGCAACAAAAGCTAGTACCCCAAAGTGGGCGATATTACTGGTAGTTGGAATGATGCCGTTTGATTTCAATACGTCATGAATAACTGCCAAGGCCATCAACAATAAGCTAATACCAAAAAACTTTATATTTTTGCCTTTCTCTTTTGCGACTTTAATATATAAGCAGCAAACAAAAGCGATGGAAGCTACGACCACCATTTGAAATGAGAAATTCAATTCAGAATAAATTCGAACAGGAAAGGCTAAACAAAGCAAAACAAAAGGCGAAATTGATAACCAGGATGAGCGAATCGACCACGCAGGAATATGAGAACGATAAAGTGAACAAAAGAAGCCGACAAATAGCGGTAAGGATAAATAAAAACATAAATGCTCAATACGTTGCAGTGTATCCCAGCTAAATAGATCAAACATATAAATAACACGTTCATCAATTAACAAACGCCGCAAGCCCACCGCGAGGCAAAGCCAGCCAAAATACAGTGCTGCAACTTCTTTTGAGCGAAAAGCAAACATGGAGAGATTATATAAACCAAAGACAATCAAAATGGTGCCAAAAAGCACGGCTAATATGACAGGTCGTTGCGCCACTGAAAAAACACCAGCGTCATCAGTTAGGCGCAAACTAAACCAGATTCCGCCCTCTCTGTAATGATAATTGGATAGTTGAATGACAAGATCCAGCTCTCCCTTATGATGCATTGGAACTTGAACGACTTTAGGTAGGAAATGGGGAATTTCAAATTCTTGTGTTTTACCTACCGTGCCATTCTTGGCGATAAGCTCACCATTCACCCATAATTTATACGCACTGGGCATATCAGGAACATATAAATATAACGGTTGAATCTTTTCAGGAACCATTACGCGTGTGCGATAAGTCATGTACCCGAGTACAGGCAGGATCGTTTCAGTATTCGATTTTGCTCCCCAGACAGCAGGAACAGGAAACTCAATGGGCCGGATCAGAGTCGTTTCAATTTCAGGTGGAGAATACAGTTTTCCCCAGTAAGCATGCCACATACCATCAAGCCGATAAGCGCTGCCATCCCCCCATGTGTCATCACGAAGGTCAATAAAAGGAATGGTCGGGAACTTTGGTTTTATTTCACCCTCATCCGCATAAGCAACGTGCACTGAAAGCATGTTCAGCAACAAATATAACCATGGAAATATTCTTGAATACATCATTAGTAATCGACTTATTTTTATTATTCGATCCCATCATAAAACAGATTTAAAAAATAGTGTAAACAGTTTAGCTGAACTGACGCTAAATATGAGCGGATAACCCTCAAAATTCAGTTTGAATCATTTTTTTACTGGACTATTTCCGAAAGGGTCTTATGCTTTCTGAATGCACTTTATTTTTTGTTTTCACGGCCATTAAAATGGAACTCTTTTCCTTTACTCCCCACATCGAACACAATCCAGAAACGGGCATTGTCACCGCATCACTTGAGCCGTCTTTTGGTGGTGCAACACTTACTCGAAAAGATATTGATACATTGCTTGAAAAGTCAGGTTATCAAAGCTTCTTTATGCTTGAGGATGGTATTGAAGAATTATTGGTCACCGACCAAACCTTAAGAGGTCAAGGTCAGAAAGTATTTGAGGTCTTTCTAAAAAAACTTCAGAAAAGTAACGAAGCTAAGCCTTCAGAAGAAATGAATACTGAGGGGGAAGCGTCTGCACCTTCATATAATCCACAACAAATATTTTCTATGCTGGGAAAAGAAGCCCCTCATCTGGATATTGCTGAAAAGCGTGATGGCCAGGTTGAAATTTCGGTTACTGACCAAGACCTCAAAGCACAAATCACCTTAACCAAACCCTTTGGTGGTGAAGCTGTAACACTCCCGGATATAGAAAAGGCCATTGAAAAAATGGCGATTGCGGTTGAAATTGAACAAGATGTTATTCAGCAAGCCCTTGATTTTGGAAGTTGTGAGAAACTCACTTTTGCTAAAGGTACAAACCCTAAAAAAGGAAAAGACTCGATATTTGAAAAACTTGTAACGGATCAGTTTAGTTCTAGCCCAAAAATCGATGAAAAAGGTATTGCAAACTATCTCGATATTAATGAGTTTGTTGTCGTCGAAGCAGGCGTACCTTTAATGCGCCGTCATGCCCCTGCCAATGGTAAAAATGGAACCGATGTATTTGGTAAAATAATTCCTGCTGACTCAGGGGAAACACTACCTTTTTTTGCTGACATTGAAGGTTCGTGTCTTAGTGACGATGATCCGAACTTACTCATCTCCACACTTAAAGGCCACCCTATTATTCATAAACGAGGCATATCGATTGATACCGTTCTCGTGCTTAAAAATGCGAGTTTGGCGACAGGAAATATTGATTTTGATGGTTCTGTTTGCATAGAGGAAGATGTTGCAGATGGTATAAATATCAAAGCGTCAGGAGATGTCACCGTTAAAGGCGTTGTGGGAAAATCAACCATTGAGTCAGAGGGCAATGTCCTCATTGCACAAGGTTTAATTGGTGGCTCAAAGTCTGGCGAGAAAAATCAGGAAAATGAAGGCTTCGGTGCTTTTATTTCGGCAAAAGGCAAAGTTTCAGCAAAATTTGCAAGTGGCGCAAAAATCACGGCAGGAGATCAAATTAGTATTGCTGAATACGCCAGTCACTGCGAACTATCAGCAAATAATAAAGTATTACTTGGTCAACCATCTGGAAAAGGTAATTTAATTGGTGGTAACACCTATGCATTCAAACTCATCTCGGCAAAAACATTTGGCAGCGCAGGAGGCGCACCAACAAATGTTAGTGTTGGTGCAGACGCAGATACAATCGTGAATCTGAGGCGAATTACACAAGCCCTACATAAAAAACAAATGCAGGTTCTTGAGGTCCATGATTCTTTAAGAAAGTTAGCCATCAGGGTGAAAGTAGCAGGATTGAACCCGCAAACAAAAGAAATTATTGAAAAGCAGAATGAGCAGCAGAAACAACTCGACCTTGAAATTCTTGAGCTCCGTAAGCAAGAAGTTGAGATCAAACACTTATTAATGCGATCAAAGAAAGCCCGCGTAACAGGCCTTTATAAAGTGTGCCAAAACGTATGCGTAACAATCCTAGGGGCCTCCCATACCGTTAAAGAAGAAATGTCTGCAAGCACCTTCTTTTTTGAGTCCAGACGTGTTCAGATTAAGCATTAACTTGTTATAGGTGACACAAACGCCTTCTAATTTAAGCAAACTTATCTCATTAAGACTTTTGCACGACAGTGGTTTCTTTAAACTACTTTATCATTCCTGTGCGTTTTTCAACCGGAACCCATTATTTTAATACCTAAATTGACATAAAAAACTGGATTCCGACAAAAAAGACTACCAGAATGACTGTGGACTAGGTCGTGAAAGCACCCTCATTATTAAATAATAATCATATAAAACACTTAGAGTAAGCAATGGAAAAATTCAGAGGCATACAAATACGCGCACTAGAACGTAAAGGCGGTGAAGAGGCTTTAGCAAATATACTTTCTCAACCACTACCTAAAAATAAGCTTGCCAAGGTGGGTGATGATTTATGGTTAGAAGAATTCACTCGAAAGATTTTCCAGTGCGGCTTTTACTGGTCTGTCATCAATAAAAAATGGCCCGGTTTTCGAGAAGTATTTTGGGATTTTAATGTTAGTAAATTATTAATGATGCCGACTGAAATGCTGGAGCAAAAGTCTACTGACACACGTATTGTGCGCAATTACACCAAGGTTAAAACCATTCCGGTAAATGCGGCGATGATTCGTTTTTCAGCACAAGACCATGCCGACAGCTTCAGTCAACTTATTGCTGATTGGCCGAGTAATGATATCATCAATTTATGGGCTTGGTTAAAGAAAAATGGCGCTCGCTTAGGCGGTAATACAGGGCAATATGCTTTGCGCGCGATGGGTAAAGACACCTTCATATTATCTCGCGATGTGGAAAGTTACTTACGTGGTCATAACCATATTGATGGCGGATTGAATACGAAAAAGTCACTTAATGCCGCTCAGGTTTTCTTTAATGAAATGCAGCAACAAAGTGGCTTATCACTGCAGGAAATCAGTCAAACTGTCTCCTACAGCGTCGGTGATAACAGTGTTGGATTTCAATGAACTAAAAGACTTTCTCTACCTCGTCGTCTCGCAACTTTTGGCGGCGTTAGCCTAGGTGGTTGTGCCCCTTTAGATATTATTTTTGGTTCCTCTACCCTAATATATTCTTTACAGGGCATTCGCACAATTTCAGACCATTGTCCTGCATTAAAAACAATATCTTGCTCTATATCAAAAGCAAAACTCATATAAACAGGAATTCCCCACAAGGTATTAAAGGGCGGAATTGCCCCCACTTCACACTGAGGAAAATGGCCAATAAACTCATTTTCTTGCGCTAGACGAACCTCTGAGACACCGATCTCTTCAGCCAGCGAGAGACAATCTACATGAAAGTGTGCCGGTAATAAGCAAAGCGCCAAACAACCATCACAAACCAGAACCACAACTTTGCCCATATTGAGGCCATGGACATGCGTCCGCTGGGCAACTTCCTGTGCAGTATAGGCATTTGAGTGTGTTTCCAGCGAGAACTTCGCTTGATTAGTATTTAAGTGGTTGATAAATCTTTGAAATGACATAACTGCCTCCCATATAACATAGACCTGTGTTTAACATAGCCCCATAAGGTAGGTAATTCCACGTAAAATAGTCTTTTTGTGAGACTATTATTTTCTATAAATGAACATAGATGTTCTTTCATGAAATATAGGATTTGACAGAAATGGCTCTTATTTAGGGTAAACCTTTGTTAATTCTAATGCTCTGTTATGCAGGTCAAAAATAAGCGCGGCGAGAGACTTAGTTAATAGTGATTACCCCTGCTACTACAAATAGTGGTTTATCAAAAATATGTTGTGCGATCCTCAACATTTATCATTTAACCGGGAAGAACTGCCCCGCTAACCAATGTTGAATACGTACTTTTTTCACCTGAAAAACGAGCGATTAATTGGTCAATTAACATAGGTGAATCATAATAAAAGCCTTGGCCCATATCACAACCTATGGAGGTTAAAAATTCAACTTGGGTTTCATTTTCAACACCTTCAGCTACAACCTTCAAATTAAGTTGATGAGCCATCGCGACCGTCGCCTGAATAAGCTCAGAATTGCCATTATCACCCGATAGTTCGTTTAAAAAAGATCGATCAATTTTGATTGTATCAACAGGAATACGCTGTAGATAACTCAATGACGCGTAACCGGTGCCAAAATCATCCAAAGCTATCGCAAACCCCATTTTTCTAAGGTCATTCAAAGCATTAATATTTTCTGTCTGGTTTTCAATGAAGCAATTTTCAGTAATTTCAAACTCAAAATACTTAATATAATTTGGGTGTGGTGAGAATAGCTTACGCACATCAGATATAAAGTGTTTATCCTTGAGTTGTCGACAAGCAATATTCACTGAAATTTTAATATGTTTAACCTGAGATGCTAACAACTTTTGTATATCCGCAAAGGCTTGTTTCATCACCCAAAGGCCCATTGGAATAATTGAGCCTGACTCTTCTGCAATAGGAATGAAATCGTGAGGGTTTCGAACATCCTCTTCTGAAAACTGCCAACGAATGAGTGCTTCAGCACCCACTATATTTGAGTTTTCTAAATTGATAACAGGTAGATAAGTCAGGAAAAAATTTTCATCTCGTATTGCTTCCTTTAATTCCAGTTCAATAATATTTTTTTGTCTGATTTCAGCATTCATATCTTCACAAAAAAAATGATAACTATTGCCGCCATTTTGTTTTGCCCGATACATCGCCAGATCAGCATTATTGATCAGCTCTGTTTCACTAACTGAGTCATCGGGCGTAACACTAATACCAATACTAACCGTCACAAAAATTTCGCGCTCATTCATCATAATTGGTTTTTTAAACGATTCAATAATATGTCTGGTTACTTTACTGGCGTCGTCATAAGCATGAATATCGTTTAATAAAATAATAAACTCATCGCCGCTTACTCTGGAAACTGTGTCATTTTTTCGAGTATGTGTTTTCAAGCGTTCAGCAACCGTTTTTAAAACATGATCGCCGGTCTCATGGCCTAAAGAGTCATTAATTGATTTAAAATCGTCAATATCAATAAACAAGAGAGCTGTTTTTACTTCATTTCGCTGTAAATTCTGAATTATTTTTTCAAGCCGGGTTTTGAATAGTACCCGGTTTTCCAAACCGGTAAGCGGGTCATAAAGCGCTATTTTTTCCATTTCATCTTTACGGTTTTTCAGTGCTGTTATATCGTCAAAAACAATTACATAATGCGAGATTTCTTGGTTATCAGACCATAGAAGCGAAATAGCTGTATTTAACCAGCGTGTTACTCCATCCACGCCGATGCATTCCAACTCACTTTCAACAACACCTTTTGAATTGGGTGAAAAATCTGCGTTTGATATTTCAGGTAACGTCAGCCTGTTTTCCAGCGCTTTTATCGGCTGATCCTGAATCTCTTGATCTGTTAAGCCTGTTAACGTTAAAAATGCGGTGCTTGCGTAACGAATAACATATTGTTTATCAATAATCAGTACAACGCTACTACTACTTTCAATCGCTTTTGATAGCAGCTGAAGTGATAGTTCACGAAGCTTTCGTTGCTCTATCTCTATTGTGAGTTCATGGTTCACTTTATTAATCGTTTCTGTTCGGGAGATCACATGTTTTTCTAGGTTTTTATTTAAGCTAAATAACTCGCCCTCTTTTTCTTTAAGCTGCTTGGTATATACAATCAGCTCTCGATTAGCTTTCGTCAGATACACTGTTTTTTCAGCAATCGCTAATTTGAGCTGTTTATTAAAGTAGAACAATATAGCGATGCAAATTGCAATCAGCATCACGAGAACACCAGCAATTTGAATAAACAATTTTAGTATTTGGTAGGCCTGCTCTTTCTCGGGGGTATAAATAAAACCGTCATCTTCGTAAATGCCATCAGTCATATTTAATTCAATAAAGGTTTCAGCAATAGCCTGCCAACGCCCGGGATTCATATGCCCCAAATCAACGAGTTTAGGCACGATTAGCTTGATAGTTTCTTGTGCTTCGTATTGCAGCTCACTCTTGGTTTTTACAACAGGATATTGACTTAATATCAATTCAACCATTTCATCAGGGTGTTCTATTGCATAGCGCCACCCTTTTAAGGTCGCGGCCCTAAACTTTACAACTTGATCAGGTTTATCTTCAGCTAATTGTTCGCTGGTAAAAAGAACGTCTCCGTAGAAATCGATACCATAAGTACGTGGGTCAATGAGATTATAGTCAATCCCTTTTTCTTTAAGTAAATAGGGCTGATCAGTCACATAACCGACCATTGCATCAACCTTCCCCTCTATCAGGTCATAAATATTATAAGAAAGCGGTATAGATTCTACCTGTGATTTCTGAATCCCTTCTTTAAGTAGAATACCTAAAGTATTAGCACCATAGTGCCCTGCAGGATACATCAATTTTTTCCCTATCAAATCCTGAGGACTTAAAATATTGGCGCTTTTCAAACTCATCAAAACAATAGGGGAGTGTTGAATAATGGCTGCTAGCGCAATCACGGGTTCGCCATTTAAGTGGTATAACATCAGTTCAGAATTTGCGATACCAAAATTAGCTCGACCTGATAACACTTCATCCACAGGATTAATTTGTGGCCCAGCTTCTTTCAAGCTAACGTCAAAACCTGCCTGCTGATAATATCCTTTTGCAACCGCTGCGTAATAACCAGCAAACTGGAACTGATGCAGCCACTTTAGTTGAACAGTAATAGGGGTGAGTGGCTTATTCGAATTTGAATCGGTTTTGAGATTGAGTTCTGCTGACGTGAAACTCGACATAAAAAACATCATAATTAGAAAAACTAATGGAACGTAAAGTCGACCACATTTTAAATCAGATACCATTAATCCCTCTACAAACCACTTGAAACCAAGCAGTTAAATATCTTTTATATAAACATCAAGTTTAGACCCGTATGGCATAATCACCAACTATTAGACGAAACAAAATTTACTTCTGAAGGTTTGAAGCCTAACCATTAACTACGCTCTTATTTTGTTAATGCCCCTATGGTTGAATAACATCAAAAGTAGAGCTTCAATTGGCTGATTGCGGGTAATAATATCGAATATTGTCGGTTTATAACCTGATCACTCAGCCAAACCAGCTCCCTTTGTTGTTTGTGATATGTTCAACTAAACTCTTTTAGTCAGTACCTTTATAATTATTTACTTTTATTTTTCAGCCAACAGTTTTTGTAGTAGCAGGAGGGATAATTGTCCTTTATGCGATTTTCGACTCAAACATTCTTAACCGCAACACTATTACTAATATTCAGTTCAAGTATTTGTGTGGGAGATACGCTTAAGCTTTGTGTATCTGATAGCAACTGGCACCCCTATGTTATTATTGAAGGTAATGAAGTGTCAGGCATTTATATTGATATGCTAACATCGGCAGTTGAGCTTCTCTCCCACGAAATAGAGTTTGAAATACTCCCTTGGAAGCGCTGTTTACATCAAACAAAAGAAGGTAAATATGACGGTATTGCCGGTGTAAGTTACCAGAAAAAAAGAGCTGTATACTTAGACTACCCAAACAACACAAACCATTCAACACATTCTGAATTTCGACTTTCACAAGTTGAGTATGTGGTGGTGACCATGCAAAAAGATGCTCACAAGTTTAGTGGTGATGTAAAGACACTCCCTGTACCAATACGCTCCCCCCTAGGGTTTTCTATTGGTATAGAACTCGAAAAACAGGGATTATTAGTTGATAACGCCGCTTTAAATGACAGTGCGAATATAAGAAAACTGCGTCGAGACAAAACAGGCTCAGTAGTTCTAATCAAGGAAATGGCGCTTCTTTTAATCAATAATAATTCCGACCTGACGATCCATAAACAACCGCTAAAATCGAAGGCATATTTTTTAGCATTCTCTAAAAAAACAAAACTAACTCAACATCAAAAAGCACAACTTTGGAATGCAGGAAAAAACATAAGAAAAAATAAAGTTTTTATGCATAAAACGTTTGCAAAATACCATCAATAACAAAACAGATATCTCTTGATCATTTCTCGTACCCGAAGCAATTCCGTGAATAAATCTAAGCCGTAATTTCCTTCATGTTTAAGAAAACTATTTAGATTTCCCGTTAAGAGGGGTTTCAGACGCGAATTGAATTGCTTCACGCATAAACCTGATACTTTCTAAGGGTGTAAGCTTTAAACTCTTTGGAATAGACGGATAAATATCTTCAGGGGTATCCCAAGTCCCTTGAGCCAGCCTCAATTTATAGCCATTTATGTGCTGAACTTCATTTTTAGTCTTTAAACACCACTCTGACATTGACGTTTCCTTAATTAAGTCATTTGGCTATTTTATATCAAACCTAGTTTTTACAAGCTATCAATAAGTCATTAAAAAGGACTGAAATACGAACCATTTTATTACATTGGCATTTTAATTATTGACTGCGAACCATAAACATATGCCCTACTTTATATCGTATATAAAAAATCTGTTGTTTAGATCTTTACATTTTTTATATTGTTGATAGAAGAAAGAGTAGGCTAGAATTAGATCATTATTTGTACAATTTTTGGAGACACTAGGAAGACAGATACAACGGCATAAAAATTTCGATAAGAGCATTAACCTAAGTAGTAGGCACTTATCATGATAATGAGATTAGTAATAAAGATATCAAAAAAATGGTGGCTGGGTTTACTGACACTTTTTTTCATTGCTTTATATTGGCATGAGAATATATTTATCTACTATTTTGATTTACCTCAAATGGCCAGTGCAACCACGACTGTTGTCGGCCTTCCGAAAGGAATTCCAGACCGAACCCCCCGCCCATCATTCACCGGCCCTCACCCTTCAACCCTTCAACGGCCTGAAGACACATTCATATATCCCATAAAATTAGGTGAGATAGGCCCAATAGAGACAATCAATAAACACCCTAAACAATATCCGTGGATCTGTATGATCGAGCGATCAGGGCTCGGACAACCCGTCATTGATAATCAAGAAGGCATTGGTGTTGCTGTTTATGAAGAAAATATGCAAGGCCTTAAAACAGAAAAAATAATCGGCTATAGCAAAGACTGTTCGATGCCAACACGCGCGTGGTATTTCTACAATAAAACAGGCACCAAAAGTTTCTATCCTCTTGACCAAGCGAACAATGATATCGCTAAAATACGTGTAAATAACCATGACGTGGATTTCATAGTAAGAGTTGAAATGGGCGTTATCAACCGCTTCCTATACTCCCTTACTGCTTTGAAAGGGCCTAATGGAAAGCTAGAGCAGCCAGATAACAGTAATTGGAATAAAAAACTGATTTATCAATTTCGCGGAGGTGTAGGCATAGGTTTCAGGCAAGGGAAAAGTAAGCCAAATTATATGCTCCGACGTCGATTCGATGCCTTATCAAAAGGCTATGCAGTTATACATTCAACAGCAAACCAAAGCTCCAACACCTATAACGTGATCCTTGCAGAGGAAACAGCACTTCGCGTCAAACGACAATTTACCGCTATCTATGGTCAGCCTTTATTTACCATTGGTATAGGAGGCTCTGGTGGCGCAATTCAACAGTACTTGATCGGTCAGAATGGATCAGACCTATTAGATGGCGCAATCGCACTATATTCCTACCCAGATATGCTGACTCAAACGACATATGGCCTAGATTGTGAGCTGCTGGAATATTATTTCGATGCACTGAATACAGGTAGAGCGAAGCAACTCTGGGAGGAACGGCGCTGGATAGAAGGTTTAAATTCAATATCAAAGGAAAATAAATATAACTTTTTCTACCAACTCGCTTATCTTATGAACGGTGATTGGCCATTTCGGCCAGAAGGCATCAATGAATGCAGTATCGCCTGGAGAGGCCCTTCACAGTTGGTTCATAATCCACGTTACTTCCATTATTTCAAATATTTTACTCCCGATCTATTCAAGCGTATTGATTGGACGATTTGGGAAGATCAGAAGCATATTTTCGGTGTCGGAAAAAACGGTTACGCCCTGCAAACTTGGGACAATGTTGGCGTACAGTACGGTCTAAAAGCTCTGGTCGATAAACATATCAGTATTGATACATTTTTAACATTGAATAGCCAGATAGGAGGTTGGAAGCCTTCAAACGAAATGGAGCCGGTAAGATTTTGGTTATATGCCAGTGCCAGCTCGTCGCTGTTAGACATATCCCCCTGGAGTCACCATAACATGAATCTGAGCGCTGATGGAGGGCAGACACCGGCACGCAGAACCAGCGGAAGTATCGAAGCAATGAAAGCGGCTTATTATTCTGGCAATATATTCCTCGGTAAAATCAATATCCCCATTCTTGATGTACGTCATTACAACGACCCTGATATCGACATGCATCATAGTTTCGCATCTTTTGAAGCACGGTTACGGATGCAGCAAGCTCAAGGGCATGCTGATAATCAGGTCATCTGGATGTCAAAAAAACCGCATGAGCCTCGTCCCATGACAATAAACGCCATGGATCGTTGGCTATCTCAAATTAAACAAAACCCACAAAAAACAGTCGTTGAAAATAAACCAAACGACATACAGGATGCTTGCTTTAAAGACGATGGCAAGTTGATTGCGCAAGGCCCGCATGTCTGGGATGGAAGGTGGAACAATAAACAAACAGGTCTGTGCCTGCAAATATATCCTAACTTCATGTCCAGCAGACAGGTCGCTGGCGCGCCACCAAACGGAAGTGTTTTTAAATGCCATACCCAAAGTATAAAGAAAGCGATTAAATATGGAGTCTATGGCGATATAGACGTAAGGCCTCATATTAAAAGGCTAGAAGAAATTTTTCCTGAAGGGGTTTGCGATTACAGTAAAGCTGACTTGGGTCGACCAGCAGACATATAATCTATAGCATTTACATACTACGGTTATTACGTAAATGCTTAAATACGATCAAAGCCAACACCATTACGATAAGGAAAACTCATACTGGCACTTAAGAGGCTTTCTTAAATGCCGGCATTGAAACAACTTCCTGCAAAGCCTCTTCTAGTTCAGGGAAATAAAACTCAAAACCTTCCTGCAATGCAACATCAGGAAAAACTTGCTGGCCGTGCAGTAATAATGCTTCTGCAAACTCACCAAATACCAGTTTGAGGGCTGCACCAGGCGTTCTAATCACTGAAGGTCTATGCATCACTTTGCCTAACATTTTTGCAAATTCTTTTTGTTTTACCGGATGGGGTGATGTGCCATTCACAATGCCACACACTACTTGCTCAGCGCAAAAGAGATAAAGTCGAACTAAATCCTGCACATGAATCCATGACCACCATTGTTCGCCATCACCCAACGAGCCCCCAATACCAAATTTAAATGTCGGTAGCATATTAGTCATCGCCCCTCCATGACCCAATACCAAACCGGTGCGGATGCAACATACTCGAACATCATATTTATGAGCCTGTTGAGCAACAGCTTCCCATTGGTCACAAAGGTCATGGATAAATTCAGCATGAAAGCTACTTTGCTCATTAAGCTCTTCATCACCTTTATTGCCATACCATCCTATAGCAGAAGCATTAATTAGGGCATCAGGGGGTGTTTCCCGAGTGGAAATCCAGTCAATTAATCCTTGCGTCACATTAAGACGACTCTCCAGAAACAATGCTTTGCTTTTTTTATTCCAACGATGGCTCACCAACGACTCACCCGCTAAATTAATTACCCAGTCGATAGGCTGATTTGCATCTATTTCTCTAAGGGATTCAATGAGATTAACTTCTGGAGGGAGCAATGTCCGAGCCCGTTGAATATGGCGAGTTAGCACGGTACATTGAATTCGTTTAGTGACGGCGGTATTCACCAGAGCTGTTCCAATAAACCCTGTTCCACCTGTAATCAATAAATGTTTTGTGTTCATCACGCCCCCCTCAGATATCGTTTAATATCATCGAAAATAATGATTGCTATGAACTCATAAAAAAAGAAATGGAGTATCATTATCTCCGTTTTTAATAGCGTTCACCTCTCTCGAATACAACATGTCCAAGAGGCATATTCATAGTTTATGCCTAGGCAATAACACCGTCAATAACATTGATATTCCACCTCATAAAATTGTAAACAATTTATTCAACGCATCTATTTTACGCTAGCCCCATGTCATCCAGTTTCATAAGACTGCCTGTTTTACGTGTTCTGGCAACTTCTTGCCAATGAAGTTCTTCACTAGCATCAATAATGGCATAGATCTATTTTTTTTCATCTCTCGGGAAATCAAATTTTATCCCCTGTGATAACGGTAGCTCACTCCCATAGTTAATCGTGTTTGTGGCGCGTCTCATATAATTTTTCCAAGCATCCGAACCACTTTCACGCCCTCCTCCAGTATCTTTTTCACCACCAAATGCACCGCCAATTTCGGCACCAGATGTACCTATGTTAACGTTCGCAATGCCACAATCAGAGCCTTTTGCACTTAAGAAAATTTCTGCTTCAGAAATATCTTGAGTAAAGATGGCAGATGATAAGCCCTGCCTAACATTATTATGCATACTGATCGCTTCATCCAAAGTGTCGTAGGTATGCAGGTATAACAATGGCGCGAAAGTCTCTTTCTGAATAATTTCCGCATCAGGCGAGACTTCCACGATCGCCGGAGCAATATAAAAACCATTGCCGACACTTAGATTACTGATCACTTGTCCACCAGTCAGTAGTTTTCCGCCTTGCTCCAAAGCTGCTTTGATACTTGTTTGCATCGTTTTAATTGCTTGCTGATTAATCAATGGGCCCATTAGGTTGTTTTCTTCAAAGGGATCTCCAATATTCACTGAAGCGTAAATTGCTGTTAGATTATTGATGAGTTCATCTCTTAAACTCTCATGCACAATCAAGCGTCGGAGTGTCGTGCAACGCTGGCCACTCGTACCAAGTGCTGAGAAAACTATTGCGCGAATGGCTAATTCCAGATTTGCACTGGGACAAACAATCATCGCATTATTGCCACCTAATTCCAGTAATGAGCGCCCCATGCGCTCCGCAACACGCGCACCAACAGCTCGCCCCATTTCACAAGACCCTGTTGCGGAAACCAAGGCAATTTCAGGTCGATCAATGAGAGTTTTGATTTGTTCCTTTTCACCATAGACCACACTACTTAAATTTGGGTTTCCACCAAACTCTTCAATCGCATTGAGCAATAAACGGTGGCAGGCTAAAGCACTTAATGGGCATTGGCTTGAAGGTTTCCAGATTAGGCTATTACCGCAAACTAATGCCAGAGTGGCATTCCAGCCCCATACAGCCATTGGAAAATTAAAGGCGCTTATCACCATCACCGGACCAACAGGATGCCACTGCTCCATCATTCGGTGATCTTTTCTTTCTGTGCTAATCGTTAGACCATATAGCTGCCGGGAAAGCCCTACAGCAAAATCGCAAACATCTATTAGCTCCTGAACCTCGCCTAAACTTTCTTGCAATGGTTTACCTGACTCTAAGGTAATAATACTCGCCAACTCGTTTTTATATTGCCTTAGCTCTATACCAAACAGACGAACCAACTCACCCCTTTTTGGCGCGGGGACATCTCGCCATGATAAAAACGCGGAAGCGGCCTGTTTAATTACATCATCGAGTTGCGTTTTTTTTGCAAAAGCAATCGTCGAAAACTGCTTTGCGTTAATCGGGCTAATCACTGAAGTCGTTTCGTTACTGTCTAAGCGAGAGAGACCAACATAAGCACTACCATAGTTATTTTTTTCATCATAAAAACTGCCCAGAGATTTCTTAAGAGCAACCTTAATACGCTTGATATCCATAATATGACCTCATCAAAAGCCTTCAAATGCTTAATTCAGCATCTCGATAGGGTTTAGCAAATTCATTATTTAAAAATAACTCAATATCCAGCGTCTCTTGTTCAACAAAACCTTGCTGCTCTTTTGAAGCATTTAGAATTAAGTCAAGTGTGGCGACGGCGGCACAAGAGGTTGAGATCTGAATAGCACTTTGTAGCTTACTGTGCCTTAATAAAAACGTTCGACTGCGCTGCTGTAAATTACTGTCAACATAGCCAGTTGCCACGACTGAGATCAGTACTAGATCCTGGGCTGTCGTCGCAACTGAACTTTCTAGTATATCCATTAACATATTTCTACGCTTACCGACTTCACCTAAACGCAGGTCATGGAAAAGAAAGCGCATCAGGTCACAATGACCCGGGTAACGAATGGTTTTGTAAGTTAACTCACGTATTTGACCTTCAAGTGAATGACACAAATTAGCCAACCCGCCAGACGTATTAAACGCTTCATATTCAACACCTGAAACAGAAAATAGTTCACGCCCTTCCAAGGGTTCTATCAATGCAATTTTGTGGTTTTTTATTGCTTCGCAGGGGTTAGCATATTCATTTACTAAGCCTTCTGTACTCCATGTTAAGTTGTACATCATTCTGTTTGAAGGATATTCCGGCAACGCACCAACTCTTAGCTTTAAACTATCTAAGCGGTCAAAATATTTTCGAAAACTGTAAGCTAGAATTCCAATAAACCCTGGCGCCAAGCCACATTGAGGCATAAATACTTGCCCTTTGGTCGCCTTTTCAGCAATTTTTTTTATGGTTTTGGTACAGTTAACATCTTCAGTCAAGTCGAAGTAGCTACACCCATTTTCCAGTGCGGCTTCCGCAACTTGTGGGTTTTCATTAAAGCCAAGTGCAGATAAAACCGCATCTTGCCCCTTTAGTAAGGTTGAGAAATCGTTATTAGTAATCTGAATGGTTTGAAACTGATCAGCATAACTTTGTACCGCCTGAGCGTTAATATCTGCCCCAATGACTTTATAACGACTATCGCCATTTAATAACTGTGCGATAGCGCCACCAATACGACCTAAGCCAAGAACGAGGATACGTTTAGTCATATTTTTGCTCCACAATGCGTTGACTCAAAAATTTTGTCCGCGCTGTTTGTCACAAACCCTTGGTATAGGGTGCCATCTTGTTGTTCAAACCGTTGAGCAAACTCGTAATAACACGAACTAATGAGTTGTTCTCCGGCATCAGAGAAATTTACCGCGACGATATCAGCCATGGTTGAAGATTGAATTAACAAATCTGCTTCAGTGCCTTTAATAACACCCCCAACAGAGTTGAGTTCATAACGGTGCCGCTGTATTAAATTGACGACCTCAGAAAGCTTCGGGTATTTTTTTAAGTAATTCACGAAAATTGTAAAATGATTTGCACGTAAGCCCCATACCGACAACCACGCGGCATATTCAGATTCATCCAGCAAAGTAAGATAATCCCGATAAGTAGGTATCTTCCAAATTCTCCCAGCATTTAAACGCGCTACGGGCGATGTAGTAATTTGTTGGATGATGGGCTTTATTATTTTCTGCGCGACCTCTGACAAGGTATTCCACTGTAGCTCACTGATAAATATCTTCGTCGGCGAATCGGGATGCACATAACAACGCGCATCCAGTTTTTTATTTTCGAAATGGTATGAGTCCAGATATTCATATCCCAAAACAAGAATTTGATCTTCAAGCAAATCGATTGAAATATTTGAGTTCGCGAAGGTTCGAAAAGCCACATGATCATTAACCAATGGCTCACCCTCACTTTCAAACAAGTGATGTATGGCGAGAGCCTGTGGGCTTATGCTTATATATTGCTGCCAAAGCTCATGATAAAAATTACTGAGCGCGGTCATAGATACCCCCCAATACGGCGAATGCGTTATTAGAGACTTCTATTTATAAGGTAGGGGAGTTCTTTAGGTTTTTCCACCCCATTTTTGTTAGCTTTCGTATAGATCCTGAATTCCGAATTTTTAAGTGGGGCGTTGCAGATAAACAATCACTAAACAAAATGGGATAGATATAAGCCAGCCAATCAGGGCAGCAGTACCTAATTTTTTATAATCTCCTTGCTTGCCTGCACCTAATATTTGTAAGGAAACATACAACACCGCACTCGTTAGCAGGTAAACAGGCATGGAAAAATAAGCAATGGTAATTAACACTAAGGTAATCATCAGGAACATACAGTCAACTCTCTTCTGGTCATGTCGAAACCTTTTTTCAGCGACAAGTTATAAATACAGCTAAACTACACAATACTATCACTTCTGCCCTGACAGTAAGCTGACAAACATACAGGAGTTCAGCATGTTAAATTTTACGTTTCATAACTCGACTAAAATTATCTTTGGCAAAGGTCAAATTAAAGCGCTTTCAGCAGAAATCCCGAAGGATGCAAAAATTTTGATAACGTATGGTGGGGGCTCCATCAAGAAAAATGGTATTTACCAGCAAGTTATTGCCGCGCTAACCGAACACGAAATTTTTGAGTTTTCCGGGATAGAGCCCAACCCTAAATATGACACATTGATAAAAGCGCTTGATATTATCCGTGAGCATAATATTGATTATTTATTAGCTGTTGGCGGGGGGTCGGTCATTGATGGCACAAAGTTCATCGCTGCGGCAGCACTATACCAAGGTAACGACCCTTGGGATATTCTTGCGAAGCGTCAAGCAATTACAGAAGCCCTGCCTATCGGTGCAGTATTAACGCTACCTGCCACTGGCAGCGAATCTAATGGTGGTTCCGTCGTCACGCGTGATGGAAATAAACTCGCCTTTGGCAACCCTTTAGTTCGCCCTCTTTTTGCTGTTCTTGATCCTGCAGCAAGTTTGTCACTGTCTGACAGACAAGTCAGTAATGGCGTAGTGGATGCTTTTGTTCATACCATGGAACAATACTTAACATACCCCGTAAATGGCAATGTGCAAGACCGCTTTGCCGAAGGGTTATTATTAACACTCATTGAAGAAGGCCCAAAAGCGTTATTACCTGAGCTTAAAGAAGATCTCACCGTGCGTGCAAACATTATGTGGTCGGCTTCTCTGGCACTGAATGGTTTAATCGGCGCGGGTGTACCTCAAGACTGGGCCACGCATATGATAGGCCATGAACTCACTGGCGGTTATGGGATCGATCATGCCCGAACGTTGTCCATTGTATTGCTTGCAGTGATGAAATTTTGTCGCGAGGATAAACGCGACAAACTGCTTCAGTATGCTGAGCGTGTCTGGCAGCTAAAAGATGGGGATGAAGAAAATCGCATCGATAAAGCGATTCAGTTAACGGAAGATTTCTTCCTGAAAATGAATATGCCAATACGCTTATCTGATGTCCAACTGGATGAGTCAGATATCAACAAAATTATCCCTCAACTTGAAAAGCACGGTATGACTAAATTAGGCGAGCACCGAAATATCACACCGGAAGCTAGCCGTAAAATTCTTGAAATAGCACTTTAGATAGATACTGCAGTGAATACATTGAAAACTTTGTACGCTTCACTGCCTCATCATTCCGGCTTAAAAACACGCCGGAATGACTGAACCGGGGAATTGAGCCGTGCAACGCTACCAGATTAATTAACCAAGTCATGCATAGTCATAAGGTCCACCTTCTTTCAGCGCTTTTTGATACCCTTCCCTTGCATGAATACGCTTTACATACGCCTTTATACTTGGGTATTTTGCCCCAGCAACGCCTCCCGCCACACACGCCTCTAATGGAAAACTCATTTGTATATCTGCGCCAGTAAGCGTGTCACCAGAGAACCATTCATTTTGGCTTAAATGGTCTTCGATATAATCCAGCATTACCTTAATATTAGGGCTGACATACCCTGTCATTACTTTCTTCGCAATTCCCTTTGCAATGGGCTTTACAAAAAATGGCATCGGACTGGTCGTAACCTTATCAAAGACTATTTTCAGTAATAGCTGAGGCATTAATGAACCTTCAGAAAAGTGCATCCAATAAGCATACTGACGATACACTTCAGTTCCGGCGTCAGGGGTAAAGTCATCTTCGCCATAGGTTTGAGCTAAGTACTCAATAATCGAACCAGATTCAGCGACGGTGATATCGCCATCAGTGATGACGGGTGATTTACCTAGGGGGTGCACCTTCTTCAAGCTCTCCGGTGCAAGGTTCGTCACCGGATCACGCTCATATCTTTTTACTTCATAAGGCACACCAAGCTCTTCCAGAGCCCATAACACACGTTGTGAACGCGAGTTTTCAAGATGATGAACGATGATCATGTTTTCTCTCCAGTTTTAATTTGAGTAGTCTTATCTTTCAAAAGATAAAATAAAAAAGTGCTATCCTGCTTTACAGCAGCTTATTGTAATAGCCTTATTTATAAACTTCGTATAGCATTGAATCAATTTTATATACTATCGGACCACTCGTATGCTTTGGCTCTCTCATGTAGATTTAAAAAAAGACATTGCTCATCATTGCCATGATGTTCATGAGTTCGTTGTTTGTCTGGAAGGGGAAATCAATATACAGACTGAGCAGCGAAGCTATTGTCTTGCCGCAGGACAAGCGATTTTTATTCCTGAAAAAATAAGCCACAGCGCCAGCGTGAATAAGAGTACAAGTAATCAATTGCTGTTTTCATGTATTGATTCAAAGGTATTGGATACTCTTTCTACCTCAGCAAATAGTATTTATTTAAAAAAACTTGTTCATGACGTGAGTATGACTACCGCACATAATCCTGAACTACTGAGTATTTCGAAAGAAATTATCAAAATGATAAACGATGATTCTCTACTTCAAACCTGTATAAAAGAAAACTTGTATATGCGGTTGTTGCTCACACATATTGGAGGTGCTGCCACGCTACAAAATGATTCGGATTCACCTGCTGCTATTAGAATAAAGAAAGCCAAGAAATGGATCGAAAAACACTATACAGAAGAGGTCACCCTTGAGAGGGTGGCTCAGCAAATAAATATGTCCAGAAGTCATTTTGCCCGGCAATTTCGCCAGCATACCGGTTTCAGCGTGATAGATTATTTACTCAAAGTTCGTTGTGATGCTGTCGCCACCCAACTGGCTCAATCTAACACGGATATTTCTGAAATTGCTTTTTCAACAGGTTTTAGTAATCTCAGTCATTTTTACCGCCACTTCAAACGACGTTATGGTTCAACGCCCAGGGCATTTCGACAGATGATTAGGGATCAGGGTGTGGCCTTATCTGCATAAAAACTTTAGCCACGCCTTTCAGGTAATTTTTCTAAATATTAACAAGTGATTATTCGCAGGCATAGCATGGTCAGCCTCCAATTGAAGCCCATAATGTTTTGCTAATTGTATTACTTCATCAAGTTCCTTGATGCCAGCCTTAGAATTGATATCTGCTTTAAGCCATTCATCTAAGCGGACATTCCCCTCACTCGTATATCCATTTTGATTATATGGGCCATACAAAGCGAGGAACCCTTGACGTTTAAGATGCTTTTTAATACCAGAAAACATCGAATTAACGCTTTCCATACTAATAAAATGCACAAGGTTGGCACTATAGATATAGTCAAAAGGTATGTTACTCCAATGATCATCCTCTATGTTAAGCATTAAAACCGGCTTTAAATTATCTAGACAGGCTTCGTCTATCCATAATCGCGCACCTTCAATAGCAGGCCCTACATCACTAGGCTGCCAATTTAAGTGGGGTAAACGCTGAGCGAAGTAGACGGCATGCTGAGCGGTTCCACACGCTAATTCCAAAACATTCCCCGCATCTTTAAAGTAATCTTTTAAAGCCTGATATATAGGTTCTTGATTTCTGAGGCATGGCTGACTGATAGGTTTAGACATATTGGCTTCGCTAAAGTGACTGGTTCGTACTAATATAAAGCCTTAATAACATTGGAGCAAAATATGAATAACATCGTACTCATTACAGGGGCCAATCGAGGCATTGGCTTAGAGCTTAGCCGTCATTATGCAGCACAAAATGATCAAGTGATTGCTGTTTGCCGTGAGAGCTCGGATGAAATTGAAAATTTAGCTGAGTTAGTCATAAGCGGTATTGACCTCACGATGGATGAGTCGATGGAGACGGTACTACAAGTTTTAAAAATGGCTCACGGGAATGATTTTAAAATTGACCTTCTGATAAACAATGCAGGCTTATTTCAAAGTGAAACCTTAAGCGAAATGGATTTTAATCAAATTCGTGAACAGTTTGAAGTCAACACCATTGCCCCGCTAAAAGTCATTCATGCCTTGCTCCCTCATTTAAAAGAAGGAAGCAAAATTGCTAATATCACCAGCAGAATGGGAAGCTTAGAAGACAATAATTCTGGCTCTTATTATGGTTATCGTGCCAGCAAAGCAGCTTTAAATGCTTTTGGTAAATCTTTATCGATAGATTTAAAACCTAAAGGAATTGCTGTGGCTCAATTACATCCTGGCTTTGTTCAAACCCGTATGGTCGGTTTTAATGGCGACCTGACTCCCGAGCAATCTGCGAAAGGGTTAAGTCAACAAATTGAAGCCTTGAATCTTGAGAATAGTGGCGGTTTTTGGCACAGCAACGGCGAAGCACTTCCCTGGTAACAGCTAACATATGGGCAATTCAAAACAAAAACATCAGGCGACAGCCTCATTACTCTATCTACACATTTTATTCCAAACCCTAAAACGGCATGGCATAAATAAGCATGATTTTCTTGAATTATGTGAATGTGACACGAGCCCGATCACTAACAGAAAAGCACGCCTGCCTGTTAGTGATATCCTTTATTATTGGTCTAAAGCCATTGAAATAACGCAATGCCCAACTCTTGGTTTAGATGCAGGTCTGCATATTCACCCATCCGATTACGGCATTATGTCTCACGTATGGATGAACTGTGAAACGCTTCGCGAAGCAGCTCAACTCACAATCCAATACAAACACCTCATGAACAATGCTTTTCAAGCAAAGATTACACAAACTAAAAAAGGCTATACAACTTATAGCGTAGACTTTCCCGGCGTATCATTACAGCTAAGCAGCATACTCATTGAAATGAATTTTGCTTCGATACTTCACATGGGACAGTTTTTAACTGAACGAACGAAGAAAGACCAAGTAAAGTTAGAAGAGGTTCATTTCAAACATACTCCCAATGCCGCTAGTTCAATCTATGAAGAAGCCCTTGGTTGTTCGGTTAAATTCGAACAAGACAGCAATAATATTGTTTTTCAGGACCAAACCTTAGATCTGCCAATTCATTCTCCCAATCGTGACCTAAGAGATACCATGGTAAAGATGGTAGATAAGTTAGTAACGATAGAATTAGGTGCGATTCGTTTAGCTGACCGGGTTTGTGCTTATATTGAACAGAACTTAAGCCAAGGCATACCCGAAGCTGAAACGGCAGCGAAGCACTTTGGCTTTAGTTTGAGCACCTTCAAACGTCACCTTCAGGGGGAAAGAACTAATTATCTAGAGTTATCAAATAAAGTAAGAAAAGACATCACGTTAAAAATGATAGTGCAGGCCGACATAAGCTTAGGCGAAATTGCGTTTCTTTTAGGGTTTGCAAACGTGAGTGCTTTTCACCGCGCATTTAAACGCTGGTTTCAACAGACTCCAAATCAATACCGAAAACAACACCTTTCGTAATATGACGTAAAGCGCACAGTATGCCCTATCTATCATAGAGCACCACTGCACAGTTCATTTTTATTTTACTCGGAAGGGAATACAAACTCACTAGCAACAGGATAGTGGTCTGAAAGATCCCAGCTGCCCCAGTGGTCTGACTCAATACTCCGTGGAACTAATAATGTATTTTGTGAATAGATTGGTGCCACATGTTCATTTGAGTACAAAACATAATCCAGATATTCAGTATATTGGTTTTCAGCATATACATTTACCGGCCCGGCATAAGAGTGTGGGTATTCCCCCAAAGCCATTGGCTCGGTTCCATCCATTACATCCAGAAAATCATAATGTTCTTGTGGGAAATGAATCTTGTCGACATTGAAATCTCCACCCATCAAAACAGGCTCATCAGCAGGGATATTTTTACTATCAATGAAACTTTTTAGTTGTGTTAACTGTGCAAAACGCACCGCAATATCATCAGGGGTCGTATAAGCATGCGTATGGGTACCAAACAAGTTATAGATCTTGCCGTTCTTATTGATTTTTGCGTAGTTCATTCCTTTTGAAGCTAAACAACCATCAGCACGGCACGCATCGTATACGGCATCATCATGCTCAATAATAGGGTAACGGCTGGCAATGAATGACCCACCGGTTAATAACTTACCAAGCTTGAAAGGAATATCTGTTAAGTACGGGTATTCTGCACTGATCTTGCTTCTAAAATGTGCCGTTAATGCCGGATCAAACAGTTCTTCAAATACGATTGCGTCATAACCTTTAACATATTCAGCAATAGTATCTAGACGAGCATGGGTATTTTTAGCAGTAATCCCTGGTAGTAAAGCCCAAACATTGTAGTTTAAAACTTTAAAGCTGTTATTTGCTTCATCGCGTGTTTCAGTTTTCCAGTCATTATTAATGACATAATGAATATCATCACCTGATACGCGTGCATACTGAGATCGGTACGCAAGTGTCGATGCTTTCCCGTCAAAATCCATTGGAATGGTATGAATATCACGATCATATTTCCAAGAGTCATTTTCAGCTGAAAGCCACATTTTACTAAAGTTCCAAGTACCCTCTAACATTTGTTGAAGTTCTACAGAATTACTTGCGCCTTGAACAGTAGTCTTGAAATTGTAGGTTCTTCCCCATTTAATCCCATCATCACGATTGAATCGAAGAAACTTAACGGTTCCTAACGGCGGTACGGTATCTGCTAATTGTTCCCATTGATTACCATGAGAAATATTGTCGTAGCCCGTTTGAATAGTATTAAGTGTTAAGGTCTCCATTGTACTGTTCGTCAAATAGATATAAGACTCAGCCCATGAAATGGATGCCATCAAAAAACTGATAGTGAAAAGGAAAATTTTACTGCGCATTAGATTAGCCTTTAGTTTAATTAACAATTTACGGACATTTTGATCAATTTTAATCAAAAAATATTGAATTATTTCTAATTCGAACATTCAGCCGGTCGAAATTGTATATTAAACACACAAAACTGCATTACCTAAACGGCGCAGATAATTACCCCTGCAGCTCATTCATGAGCTATAAGGGGTATAATTACGAATAATTTTGAAGTGAAGCACACTTAAGAGGCGTGACAATAAGCCTCTCAAATCAGGAACAGACTCTTTAATAGAGGCAAAGTTATAAAACCTTTTCTTCAATCAAAGCGATACTGGCATCAATATGGGATAAAAGGCTCTCTTTAAAATCATCTGACAGTGAAATTAATTGTCGGCGCCCATCATTTTCATCATGCGTTTTATTAAAAATACCATGCTCCATTAAGCTATTAATACGAGCATTAATTGTTGATTTTGCAGAGGGCGCACTCAGATATAAGTCAGACATCGGAAGCTTTTCACCTTGCTCCTGAGCCTTTGCAACCAGAAAGATCAGCAACCAACTTAAATCCTCACCATTTGTGGTATTGGCAAGTGTCTTTCTTTCTTCATGTTCTGCCAGGAAAAAATTTATGTAGTCAGAACGACTAATACTTCCATTTTCTGTATCAGGAAATCCCCCCTCTTTTTCATGATAATTTCGTAGAGATGCAATAATAGTTTCAACATAATTATCAACAGAAAAATCCAGACTACTTTTTACATTCCCAATCATGGGTTTATTAACACCCACTCCTTGATCTAACGCCTCTGACACTGCTTTGGCTATTGAATCGAGTTGACCCTTCATGTAATTAGAAACACGCTCCATACCGATAAGGTTTGATTTAACACAAGCAGACAAAAGCTCCAGATCAACCGGCTTGTCTAAAATGTTATCAGCGCCTCTTTTTAAGCGATCAATTTTCTGCTCGCCATTGGTGTACCCGCTAATAAAGATGAATGGAATGATTCCCATCCCGTTATTAGAATTCCGTAGTGTTTCCAGTAATTCATCGCCATCCATTTTTGGCATTCTGACATCACATATAATAAGGTCAGGATTTTCTTTTCGAATTGCTTCTAACCCTGAAATACCATTTTCAGCTTCTACAACACAATAACCTTCTTTTATCAGAGAATCACAAATAACTTTTCTATCATAAGAATCATCGTCAATTACAACTACTTTCAATTTTACTTCCCGTTTAACAAAAGATTAATTATTAACTAATATAGACTAGTATGGGTTTGAAAAGTTTTTGCGCAAGCTATTTTTGGTATGGAATCCGAACTTTAAATTCTTGAAGAACTAAGCTGAATTTTATTTAGCTAAATTTAGCGAGTATAGATACAAAAAAAGGAACAGACTTTATGCTGCAAGCCATCTGCGGTTTTCATAAAGATGAAGAAAATCATTGGGTTGCTGAGTTAAGGTGTAAACACTTTCAGCACGTGCGTCACAAGCCGCCTTTTATAAATCGGCCCTGGGTGGTAAATGAAGCAGGCAGAGCTTCAATGATCGGCTCCAAACTTGAATGTAAAAAATGTGACACAAAAGAGCCGGAAGACAAAATATAAATTCCAGCTTTCAATTTTTCTATCAAAAAGAGGTTATTAGCAAGCCTCCATCAAGAAAAATCAGAGCATTTACTCCCTCTAAATCTAATCGATTATTATTCTACCCGATGAGTTTCAAGCGATATATGCTCGATATGTCGGCCAATCACAATAATCTCTCCCTGATAGCGATCTTCACCTGTTGAGGTAAATTCAAATTCATAACGGCGCTTGATATGTAAACCACCTTGTGCAGATTTGTGTAGTTTCAGCTCTTTTAGCACGACAGATTCATCCAACAACTTAAGCGACAAGTCATCACAATGCCGTGCGGCATATTTCAGAATCTGATCTTTTAATTCTCGTGCTCGCATCCAATACCATGCTGCGCAAAAAACTAAAACGGTTAGGAAGATTGAACGCAATGACATAACTAACTTTCCCAGTTATTTTTCTTAGCTATTTATCTTTCTCATAAATAATTTCAATAGGAAACTCAAGCATGTGCTCATCCCATGAAAAAGTAATTAGCCCATCTTGTATCATGACTGAAATACGCATACTTCGAGCTAGCTGGCTTGAAAATTTACTAACCGAATCAAGGTCAAAACGATAAACATCGACGTTACTAAATTTCTGACAATCCTTTTGAACCAGCTTCCACCATTGACCTACATTTTGCCCACCATAAACATACAGCTTTACCTGTTTAGAAATAGAGGCTGCTTTTTTGATACGTTTAACATCAGGTAAACCCAACTCAATCCATAATTCAATTTCATCAGAATACGATTTTTGCCATAAATCTGGCTCAGTATCGCTGCTCAGACCTTTTGTGAAGCTCAATTGATCATGCATATTGGCACAATAAGCCAATAAACGCATAACCATACGCTCCTGCGTTTCTGACGGATGTAATGCAATATGCTGTGAGACAGACTCATAGCGGTTTCGATCCATGTTACTTAGATCAATGTCAAATTTATAAATTGTGGCACTTAAGGCCATAGTTTAACTTCCTATTTGAGGGCATTCAGATTTTTCATCGCTAAACGTCCAATGGCGCTACTTTCACCAGCTAAAGATATTGCACGGAGGTACATTTGTTCTGCTTGCTCAAGTATACCTAAATTAAAATAGACATCGCCGTAAATTAGAAAAACTTTAGCACCACCGGGGGAGATATGTATTGCTTGCTCCAAGGCATGCTGCGCTCTTAGCCATTGCTGCATAGAAATGGCTTTCTCTGCGCGTTCAATTAAACTTTGCACGATTAGCGGTGAAGGTATTGAAGAGGCGCTTTCATTCGACTCAACCGCAGGTAAGCTTGTTTTTTTCTTCTTTGATATAGCTTTGTGCTTAACTGACGGCAAGGTTGATTTCATCGCAGCATCTTCTTGTTTCTTTGACTCTTCAAGTTCTAAAGGGTCTGTATAAGCAGGAACTACTCTTTTATTCGATGGTATAGCGCCACAGCTACTCAAAAACAAAACAATTAACAATCCGATTAACGGCATTTTTAAAACCATGATTTCAGCCATCCTCCAAGAGATGAAAAGCCATCTTTACACGACTGATATTCGATAGTATCTACCGCCCCCCAAACTGGTAAAGCCTGCGCTGAACGACAATGCTCGTCAGTTCGTTTCCCAGAAACTTTATCAAACCAGTAATAGTTAATCTGTGCGGGTTTCACCATCGCAAGAGAATATTGTGGAATACGTTTTATGAAGTCGGTCCAGACTTTTAATGCTCCCGAACTACCTGTGAGATTCATTGGGCCATTATTATCTAAACCGAGCCAAACTACACCTAAATAGTCACCCGAAAAACCAGCAAACCAGCTATCTCTATTATCATTCGTGGTACCCGTTTTTCCAGCAACATGTAAATCACTTGATAAATGTTTGTAGACCGATCGACCTGTTCCCGTTCGCATCACTTCTTGTAAGGCATGCTGCAAGAGATAAATTGCCTCTGGCGCAACCACTTGCTCAATCTGGAACGGATAACGGGATACACTCTCATTATGCGCATCAGTTACCTCTCTAATAGCCCGAAGTGGCATATTGAAGCCATTACTCGCAATCGTTTGGTAAAACTTACTGACTTCGAAAGGTGATAAAGACTGAGCGCCTAAAAATAATGATGGATAAGGATTGATCTCTTTTTCTACACCCAGTTTTGTTAACGTATCCTGAACTGTTTCAACGCCTAGATCTAAACCCAAGCGCGCTGCTGACAGATTATATGAGTTAGCTAAAGCACGGTAGAGCGGCACCTCACCATGAGATTGCTTATCAAAATTATTAGGCTCCCACGTCTGCCCATCCTGAAACTCAATTCTAAAAGCTTCATCAGACAAAATGCTTGATAAGTTATAGTTACCTGGTTGAGCCAAGGCACTTAAGTACACTGCAGGCTTGATCAAAGAGCCAATGGGTCGTGAAGCATCTAGAGCCCGGTTGAAACCATTAAAACGCGTATTTTTGTCACCTACCAAAGCCAGTACTTCGCCCGTTCCCACACTCGTTACCACGGAACCCGCTTGTAAATCTTTCACGTCACGTTGTTGCGCTAACGCCGGAACTAATTTTGTGATTGATTGTTCGACCCTATGCTGGATTTGAGGGTCTAAAGTCGTATAAATTCTCAAACCTTCTGTTCGTAAGTCATCTTCATTGTACTCTCGACGAAGCTGACGCTTGACGAGATCCATAAACGCGGGGTACCGATTACTCTGGAACTTTGGTTTGGCAACCACCCCCAGTGAACGACCTGATATTTCCTGATAATAATCTTCTGAAATCACACCTTCATCACGCATGAGCGACAACACAAGGTTACGTCTCCGGAACGCTCGCTCCGGAAACCTTCTCGGATCATAATAGGAAGGCCCTTTAACCATCGCGACTAATAAAGCGAATTCATTTAACTCACAATACTGAAGCGCCTTTCCGAAATAAAACTGGCTAGCCATACCAAAACCATGAATCGCTGTAGAGCCAGACTGACCAAGGTAAATATCATTCAAGTAAGTCTCCAAGATCGCATCTTTGTCATAATGAGCCTCTAACATTAAAGACATGAACGCTTCATTGAACTTACGTGAAATCGAGCGTTCTCGACTCAAATAAAAATTTTTCACCAGCTGTTGGGTTAATGTGCTGCCACCCTGCACCACGCGCCCAGCACGAAGGTTCACCCACATCGCTCGTAAAATAGACAATGGTGAAATACCAAAATGGTGATAAAAATCACGATCCTCTGTCACCAGCAAAGCAGCAATCAGCTCTTTAGGTAACTCCTCAATTTTTACTAACACCCGCTCTTCCTTCACTCGCGGATAAATTCCGCCTATTTTGAAGGGTTCCAAGGTGTATAGCTGCTCATCATTTTGATCAAGACTAACCAGGTTTTGTACGACATCACCTTGAATGGAGAACTGGAAATTTGCAGAGGGAAATGAGCCACCAGGTAAATCATGAGGCCGAGAAACAATATTTACACGAGCACCTTGAACAGAGTATTGGCCTGCAGATTGAACATCACCAACCTGCCGATAATTGAGAAGTTTAAGCTCTTGCTTGAGGTTTTGAAGGTTAAGAGCTCGCCCGTCATAAATCTCCAGTGACCGGGCATAAACCTGTGCGGGTAAAGCCCAGCGTTTACCTTCAAACTTATACCTAACCTGAGCATCAAGATATATCAACCATGCAATAAAGCATAGAGAGATCACCGCAAGGCATTTCAGAAAAGTTCTGTTGAGATACCAGGGTCGATGACTAACCTTAATCGATTTAGCGGATAATTTTTTTTTAGGCATTAAGTGGAACTATCTCTTAGAAAATATCTCTTATCGGAAACATCGTGCTCACCACGGTTGTTATTAGGTCAGAACGGTTATACAGCATACCCTGAAAATAATATAACGAATATACTCAGATCATTTTGCTAACTCCTAGAATGAAGTTAGTATAAATACTTTCCAGCAACAGGATCTAAGCCTCGTGAATTCTGAGCTAATTACAGCTTTACACCAAGCGTCTATCTACCCTCATACCTGCACTGAAATTGAGGTAATTGAAACACATATATCCTGGGTCATTCTAACAGGTGATTATGCCTATAAAATAAAAAAACCTGTTGATTTCGGATTTCTGAATTTTACGTCATTGGCTCAACGTAAACAGTACTGTGAAGCAGAATTAATTTTAAATTCCCGGTCTGCACCTGACTTATACCTTGGTCTCGTTGAAATCAGAGGCTCTGCAAAAAAACCATTATTGAATGGCTCCGGACCAGTTGTCGAATATGCGATAAAAATGAATCAATTCGGCAAAAAGCAGTTATTTAATGAACTGCACTTAGCCGACCAGCTTAGCTTTGAGCATATTGATGAGCTTGCAGAGTTAGTATCTTCATTTCATTCAGAAGTTCAGGCTACGGAAGGTACCAGCAACTACGGTCAACCAGAGCAGGTCTATGCTCCGATGCAACAAAATTTCGACCAGATACGCGCTCTAACCTCCGACAAAAAACACCTAGATCAGTTAGCACAACTTGAAGCATGGACCGAATCGACCTTTGAGCGTTTGATCCCGCTCCTTGAACAACGTAAGAATGCCGGATTTGTTCGAGAGTGCCACGGTGATATGCACATGGGCAATATTACTTTATTCAAGGAGCGCGTTACACTGTTTGATTGCATTGAGTTCAATGATGACTTTCGCTGGATTGATGTCATTAGTGATATTGCATTTTTAGTCATGGATTTTGAAGATCACGACCTTCCTCATTATGCCAATCGATTTTTAAACCTCTATTTAGAGCAAACAGGCGATTATGCAGGCCTGAAATTACTGTCATTTTATAAAGCTTATCGAGCCGTAGTACGAGCAAAAATATCGCTCTTTAATCTCAACGCTCCAAACATGAGTAATACACAAAAAGAACAATTCATAGCACAGTATGAGCAATACATTAACCTTGCCGAGAGTTATTCAGCGCTACCTAATCGCTTCATGCTGACAATGAATGGTGTTTCAGGTACAGGAAAAAGCACGATCGCACTCCGCCTTGTTGATCGCTTAGGCCCAATTAGAATTCGTTCTGATATCGAGCGCAAACGTATATTTGGTATTGCTGCGAACGAACACCCTAGTGCCCAAGATAGCGCCCAGATATACAGCGATAATGCAACGCAAAAAACTTACAAAATACTCGCACACCTTTGTGGCGAAGTATTAGACGCGGGGTTATCAGTCATCATTGATGCAACGAATCTAAGGCATTGGCAACGACAGGTGCTTCAGGAGGTTGCAAATGAACGAGGTGTCCCGGTATGCATCGCTTTTTGTGAAGCGTCTATGTCGGTCATTCAAGAATGGATTCAAAAGAGGTCGCTTGAAGGCGTCGATGCTTCCGATGCAGATATTAACGTGGTGTTTAAGCAAATTAATACCCTGGAACCATTGAATAAGGAAGAGCTAATGCAAGCGATTACAATTCACAGTAATATTTTAGAAGAAACCAATGTTCTCGTCAGCGAAATTAAGAAACACCTTCGCTAGCTCTGTCAGATGCTTCTACTTTAGGGTATTCAACAGAATTAATCTGCCGCATATCAGCTAAAGGTTCTCGCAAATTTGTATCTGCATTTAGTTGCACCGTACCATGATAAATAGCTCGACATTCTCCAGGAACATTTAAATTGCAGTTTTCAATCGCGGCTAACGATGCTTGTTCACCCGTTACAAAAGGGCCTTCAAATCGGCGGTTTTCGAGGTAGAAATATCCTTTTTCCAGTTCTTCATTGACAGTAATAATTTCATCAGATAACTGATCAATTTCATTTTCTATAGACATTTTTACGCTCCGTTTTTATCTTTGTAATGCTTAATCGAACGTTTTAGCAGGTTTTAACTCACACTTAAACTTAGCAAACAAATCAAATTCAAACACTTTAATGCTGGCATAATGAAGCTTAAATTAATATTTGTCCATCTCTTGTTGACCCTATAACAACAATCCGCACGTTAAATCAATGATAATTCTATCATTGGCTTCCGCATACCTGATGCCTAAGGCCTCCAGAAAAAATCATGTCGTTACAAAATAATGGTTAGGTTTCCAGCACTAGAATTTCAGGTGTTGTCATAAGCCCCATCATTTAGTTAAGGTGGCGTACGCCACTTCATTCTCACTTTTTAATCTTAAAGGCAGTCTATGAAATTGCTTATTCAGGTTTGTTTCTTACTTTCATTTATCTTGTTATCGGCTTGCAACAAAGGTAGTCAGACTCTCGAAGTACAATTAGAACCTAAATTAAAGCCCGTTAGAACGATTACCGTGAGCTTAGGCGCCCAATCAATCAAATCATTTCCTGGTGTTGTCGACGCTATTCAAAACGCCGAGATAGGCTTTAGGGTATCCGGTGTATTAAAAAAGGTAAACGTCAAAGAAGGAGAACACGTCAACAAAGGGCAAATCATTGCAGAATTGGATCAAACTGATTTTAAAATTAGTTTAAACGCGACCCAGTCTGAATTTGACCGCACCAGCGCCGACTTCAATCGCGCCAAGAAATTGATTAAGAAAGGAGCGATATCCCAGTCAGATTTTGAAAAACTGAAGGCTCAAAAAAATACGGCAAAATCTCAACTGGATAGCGCTAAACAAAACCTTAAATATACCGTTTTAAAATCTCCCTTTGATGGCGTCGTCGCAAAAGCCTATCTTTCAAATTTTGAGAAAGTCAGCTCAAGTGAGAAATTTGCTGCTATTCAAGATATATCTGCCTTTGAAGTCAGTATCGATATTCCTGAAAGTATCATGATTAAGCTAAAACGACATGAAAATAATCATGAAATGTACGCCACCTTTGATGGCATCGATGAACGAAAATACCCACTTTCCTTTAAAGAGATCTCAACCCGCGCAGATGAACAGACTCAGACCTATCGAGTAAAATTTGTCATGCAGCCACCTGCTTCTATCAACGTATTACCAGGAATGAGTACCAATGTTTTTGCCATCGAGAAAAATAACGCGGTGAACCATGACGTTTATGTTCCGTCACACTCAGTATTAGAAGATAGTTCAGGGCGCTTTGTTTATACCGTCAATCAAACGCCTAACACCATGGAAGGTCATGTTGATAGGCGAAGTATTGTTGTAGGCCAATTAAATGAAAATGGTATTCAAGTCGTTCAAGGCCTGAATGTAGGCGACCGCGTGATCACTGCAGGCATGAGTAAAGTATCGAAAGGCCTGAAAGTAAGCTTGATGGATGAGGTTAAATAATGAATATAACTCGTCTGGCGATAGACAATAATCGCACCACACTCGTTCTAGTCGTGGTATTAATACTATTAGGCATGCAAGCCTATAAAACAATTCCTCGCGCCTATGACCCTGGTTTTATTATTAGGGCTGCGCAAGTAATTACTTACTTCCCAGGCGGCAGCCCTGAAAGAGTCGAACAACTTATTTCAGATAAAATTGAAAAAGTCGTACAGGAGCTTCCTGAGCTGGATTTCGTTAAAAGTGAATCACGCACAGGAGTTTCCATTGTCACGGTCAATATCAAGGAAAGCTATTCAGATATGCGCCCAATATGGGACAGCCTGAGACGAAAGGTTGATAAAGTAACCAACGATTTACCCAGTGGCGTGATAGGGCCTAATGTAAATGATGAATTTGGCGATGTTTTTGGCGTCGTAATGACACTTACCGGAGAAGGCTATTCTTACTCAGAATTAAAAGATGTTGCTGATGCCGCGAGAGATGAATTATTACATATTTCTGAAGTAGCTAAAGTAGAAATTCACGGAGAGCAAGAAGAACGTATTTTTGTTGAGTATGATAATGCACGCCTATCAGAGCTAAATTTAACTCCCCTGCAATTAAGCCAGATTTTAGCAAACCAGAATGTCGTGGTTTCTGGCGGTTCTATTCGGCTGGATAAAGAACGAATTGAGCTAGAGCCTTCCGGGAACTTCGAAAATGTGAATGATATCCGTCGCGCAACGATTCAATTACCCGGAACCACAGACGTTATCTACTTAGAAAATATCGCCACCATCAAGCGCGATTACATTGACCCTGCCAAAAAATTAGTACGGCACTCAGGCACTCCGGCTTTAGCCATTGCCGTCTCCATGCGCGAAGGCGGCAATAACATCCTGCTGGGAAAAGAAGTCCGTCAAACAATAAAGCAGCTAGAAGCGCAATTACCGATAGGCGTTGAATTTCAATGGGTGAATTTCTCGCCACAAGAAGTAGAAGACAAAGTTGATGATTTTATTGGAAATTTACTTCAGGCCGTCGCAGTTGTAGCAGCGGTTATGCTGTTTAGCCTTGGTTTCCGTACCGGAATTGTCGTATCAGCACTCATTCCCCTCAGCATGATTAGTACTATATTTGTGATGAACCAATTAGACATTGGCTTGGATCAAATATCATTAGCCGCCTTAATTATTGCCTTAGGAATGCTGGTCGACAACGGCATCGTTATGTCTGAAAATATTATGGT
>CAJWBJ010000024.1 GCA_913020495.1 uncultured Oleiphilus sp. | reverse complement strand
TATGAGAAGTGTATTTTTGGTGGGTGCGTGTCTTTTGTTAGGTGCCAATTCTGTGATGGCTGATGACATCACGCTGGTCAGTGCTATAAAAGAAGGGGATGCTAAGTTAAGCTTCCGTACCCGTTATGAGGATGTGAACGAAACAACGGCGCATGAAAAAGGCGCACAGGCACTTACTTTAAGATCGAGACTGTCTTTTGAAACTAAGCAGTACAAGTTGTTTTCAGCACTTCTTGAGTTTGATGATGTTATTGCAATTCCTGATGATGATAATTACAACTCCACTAGTAATGGCCAAATGGATGATGCTGTTGTTCTGGATCCCGAAGGAACAGAGCTAAATCGTATTTGGCTAGCCTTTGATATCGCCAATACCTTGATTAAATATGGGCGTCAAAATATCTCGTTAGATAACGAGCGCTTTTTTGGGAGAGATGAATGGCGACAGAATGAGCAAACCTTTACAGGAGTCAGTTTTCTTAATGAGAGTTTAAATTATTTACGGATCAGGATGGCCCAGCTTAATCAAGTTGAAGGTGTGCAAGGTGAGTCGAACTCAAACGGTCATCGTGACCTTGATGCAAAAATAGTCAATATTGAATATAGAGGGTTTGTGAATAGTAAGTTAGCGCTTTATGGGTACTTGCTGGATAGTGATTATTTAAACGATCAAGAAGATACAATGACTTATGGGCTACGTTTTTCCGGGCGCATAAAAAATGAGCCTGAAATAGACTATGCATTCGAGTATGCAAGACAAAGCGACTCAAATGATCATGTGCAAAACTATGAAGCAAATTATCGTCTGTTAGAAGCCGGGGTTGTTTATAATAAGTTCAGGTTAGGGGTGGGGCAAGAAATTTTAGGTGCGGATGGTTTAGGTTATTTTGTTACCCCTTTGGCAAGTTTGCATAATTTTCAGGGTTGGACAGATCAGTTTCAAAATCAAGGTTTGGGAAATATTCTTGGTGGAATAGAAGACCGATATGTGAGTTTAGGTTTCTCATGCGCTGAAAACTTCAATGTCACAGGTGTTTATCATCAATATAAATCAGATAGTCAGCGTTTTGGTTTGGGAGACCTTGGGACAGAGTGGGGACTGGAAGTCAGTGGAGAGTTAAACGAGTATCATTTTAATTTGAAGTATGCTGAATATTCCAAAAAGAACTTCGGTATCGATACTGAAAAACTTTGGTTGAGTGCAGGAGTAAGTTTCTAAACTGATTTTGTATATCGTTACTTTCTTGAACAGCGCAGTATAGAGAAGCTTTGTTGCCCGTCTTTTACTTCTGAAACTGGCCAAATAGCATTGGCGTAGGAGCGAATTGCTTCGTTTTGCGCTAAAATTTGCAGCTCTTCAGCAATGGCTTTACTTGAGCGAGAAATAAAAAATGTTGTTGTTTTTACAGTCAGCACTAACTCTTTCAGTTTCTTACATGAGTCTGGGTTGTTTGCATAAATGATGCGATGGTCTCCAGGCAATAGCTCTACAAATGAACAAGAAATAAGTGTTAAAGGAAGTAGTAGAGTCAATATTATGGGCAGAAAGTTATTTTTCATGTTGAGTTTCAAAAACCATAAGCGATAATGCTTCTTTTCTAAAAGATAAGATGAGTGATGAGTTTACAGTATAAAATTGTACCGGTAACTGCTTTTGAGCAAAACTGTTCTGTTCTTTGGTGTGATAAAACGAAAGAAGCAGCGGTTGTAGACCCTGGTGGGGATATTCCTAAAATATTAGCATTTGTTCAATCAGAAGGGCTGACGCTTAAAAAGATAATTTTAACGCATGCACATATTGATCATGCCGGTGCGACTGCAGAATTATCTGAAGCGTATCAGCTACCAATAGAAGGTCCTCATAAAGAAGACCAATTCTGGATTGACTCTTTACCTCAACAAAGCCAAATGTTTGGTTTTCCAGTAGTCAAAACGTTTACGCCTACCAGATGGCTTGAGCAAGATGATGTCATTAAAATTGGTGATGAAGCTTTAAGTGTCTTTCATTGTCCGGGGCATACACCTGGTCATATTGTTCTCTATCATGCTACCTCAAAATTAGCTGTTGTTGGTGATGTGTTATTTCAAGGCTCTATTGGCCGAACAGATTTTCCAAAGGGTGACTTTGATACTCTAGCGAATTCAATTCGTACACATCTATGGGCTTTGCCAGATGATGTGCAATTTATTCCGGGTCATGGTCCCATGTCCACAATAGGGCATGAAAAAGCAAGCAACCCTTTTGTAGGTGGTTACGGTTAAGCACTGTTTATTGTTTTTACAGTTTCCATTTTATATTTAATTATGTCGATAACTAAAGGTCTTTGAATGTCTCAGATAGTAAGAACCCGAATTGCGCCCTCACCAACAGGTGATCCACATGTTGGTACTGCTTATATTGCACTGTTTAATATGTGTTTCGCGAAACAACATAATGGAAAATTTATTCTTCGAATTGAAGATACCGATCAGGCGCGGAGCACACTGGAGTCAGAAAAAGATATATTGGATTCATTGCGGTGGTTAGGGTTGGACTGGGATGAGGGGCCAGATGTAGGGGGTGAATTTGGCCCATATCGTCAAAGTGAGCGTAAAGACGATTACCGTGCATATGCGGAACAACTTGTGGAGCAGGGTGATGCTTTCTATTGTTTCAGAACGCCTGAAGAACTTGATGTTATCAGAGAGGAGCGTAAAGCAGCAGGGCTAAATCCGGGAATCAAAGGAGACCTTGAACTTTCTGATGAAGATGTGAAAGCACGCTTGGGCAATGGTGATGCACATGTTATTCGTATGAAGGTGCCTGATGAAGGCACATGTGTCATTAGTGATATGTTGCGTGGCACAATTGAAATTGATTGGTCTCAAGTGGACTGCCAAATTTTATTGAAATCAGACGGAATGCCAACTTACCACTTAGCAAATGTCGTTGATGATCACTTAATGGCGATCACACATGTTATTCGAGGTGAGGAGTGGATTAACTCAGCGCCTAAGCACCAACTCTTATATAAGTACTTCTCTTGGACGATGCCAGAACTTTGTCATATGCCTCTATTGAGAAACCCTGATAAAAGCAAATTGAGTAAACGTAAAAACCCAACCAGTGTTAACTACTATGAACGAGCAGGATTTTTGCCTGAAACGATCGTAAATTATCTAGGCCGCATGGGATGGTCAATGCCAGATGAGCGAGAAAAATTCTCATTAAGCGAGATGATTGAGCATTTTGATATTACCCGTGTTTCTTTGGGTGGGCCAATTTTTGACGTTGAAAAACTTAAATGGTTGAATGGTTTATGGATTCGCGAAAATTTAAGCGCGGAAGAGTTTGTTAGCCGGACTAAAGAGTGGGCTTTTAACGAAAAGGCACTACTACCTTTAGTTGAATTGGTTCAGGGGCGTGTTGCTACTTTTACCGATATACTACCTTTAGCGGGCTTTATGTTTTCAGGAATGCTTAACCTTGATCAAGCAGATTTTGAGCATAAAAAACTAGAAGTAGGGCAGGTGAAGCGCGTGCTTCAATTTACGTTATGGACATTGGAAGCACAAAGGCACTGGGGTAAAGATACTATTTTTGCTGACATTAAATCACTCGCAAAAGTAATGGAGCTTAAGTTAGGTGATTTTATGCAGCCTATTTTTGTTGCAATTGCGGGGACACCGGATTCATGGTCGGTTGTTGAGTCAATGGATAAGTTAGGTCCTGATATGACTCGTGCCCGTCTTCGTCATGCAGTAAATGTTCTGGAAGGTTTTTCTAAAAAGGAAACCAAAAAAGTCGAGAAAGAGTACAAGGCACTGAGTGCCAAGCTTGCTGAAAAAGAAAGTGAAAATAACTGAAAAATCGACTTGACTCAGTAGGGGGTCTTCAATATTATACGCCCCGTTGAACGACGTAGTGCAGGTGTCTCAGTTGGTACTTACCGTACCGAGTTGATGCCACGAGTAGTTTGAATGACTACAAAGGGGCCATAGCTCAGCTGGGAGAGCGCGACGCTGGCAGCGTTGAGGTCTGCGGTTCGATCCCGCATGGCTCCACCAACTATAGTTCAAAACTGTTTATGTCCCCTTCGTCTAGAGGCCTAGGACACCGCCCTTTCACGGCGGTAACAGGGATTCGACTTCCCTAGGGGACGCCAATTAAAAAACCGGTAATCACTTGTGATTACCGGTTTTTTTATGCCTGAAATAAAGGCTACTGATCAATATACCAGCGGGTGTTATTAGTGGCGGTTGTATTTTAATAGTATGTCCCAGGCTATTTTTGAACATTGCAGGTATACCTATCTAATTGAAAATATCACCTTAGTCATTTTTTTGGCTTATTAGTTATCAAACAAAAAAATGACGACTTCTCTAGTCAATTAAAAATTCTAAAAGATAAAATGGTATTAGTCTCAAAATATTATTCCATCCTAACTGTATGAATTTAAAGAAATATATTAATTAATTTTTAGATGTTTATGCTTTTGTTTTAGTGTTGGCACGAATGTCGCTTATTAAGACTTATAAGAAACAACAATGATTAATAATTGACGAAATTTATAAAAACAGGAATTCAGTATGTCAGCAGAAATTAGAGATATCCGAAGTGCACGTTTAGCAAAAATCAACGCAGAAAAAGAACTAATGGATTACATGATTTGGACAATGACGCACGAGAATGACCCTCATGAGCTTCATGTAGATCCCATTGCTGTATTTCGTGAAGAAATGAATGCACGTAGATTGCAAGTAGCCTAAGTAGCTAGAACTGCTACTGTATTTTAACGATAAGAAGTAATACTTTGGCCTGAGGTATTGCTGGAAAGACTCCCGTACTGTTCTCTGATAAAGAGGTATTCAACAGTGCGGGATTTTTTTATTCTGGTTGTTTTTTAAACCACCAATTCTCAACCCCTAGTTTGTAAATGGGTTGGTTTTCAGGTCGGCCGAATTTATTCCAAGAAGCTAGGCGGTGATAATCAAGGTGCCAGTTAGGGATTGTATAGTGATTCCATAACAAAATTCTATCTAAGGCACGCATCGCGTGAACCAACTCTGTCCGCCCTTTAGCGCTTATGACTGCTTCGATCATACCATCAATGGCAGGATGGCTAGCACCTGAATAGTTTTGGCCTCCTGCGATATTTACGTTACTGGAGTGAAAATAATCACGTTGCTCGTAGCTAGGAGCATTCCCCTGCGACAGTGAGTAAGTCGTCATATCATAGTCAAAGTTATCCATTCTGACTTTATACTGGGTTGAATCTACAAGTCTTGCGGTTGCTTTGATGCCTATTTTTTCTAGGTTTTTAATAAAGGGCATGATCAGGCGTTGTATGCTTGCTTGTTGAACAAGTATTTCAAATTCAAATACATTCTTACTGTGTTTGTTCGTTAATTTCCCTTGTTGAATTATCCAGTTGGCTTTTTTCAGAAGACCAAGTGCCTGTTTGGTTTGTGTTCTGATATTGCCATTGCCCTTTGTTGGGGGGAATGAGAAGGGTTGATTAAATAATTCAGGAGGCAGAGAAGATTTAAAGGGCATGAGTAGTGCCGTTTCTCTATTGCTTGGTAAGCCTCTGGCAGAGAAATCGGAATTGGGAAAGTAGCTTTGGTTTCTAGTGTAAGCTTGGTTGAAAAGTGCTTTGTTTGTCCATTCAAAATCAAACATCAGGCTTATTGCTTGTCGTACTCGTGCGTCATCAAATAGCTTTCGGCGTGTATTGAAGAAGAACCCTTGAGTAGTGGAAGGAATCTTATGGCCTATTTCTTCTTTAATAACTTCTCCGTTCTTAAGTGCAGGAAAGTTGTAAGCACTTGCCCAGTTTTTTGCCATATAGTCATAGAATAAATCAAAATCACCTGCTTTAAATGCCTCAAAAGCAACAGCTTGATCGCGGTAATATTCAACGGTAATTTTGTCGAAATTGAACCGGCCTTGATAGGCGTTGAGTTTGTGCCCCCAAAAATCTGCTTTGCGTTTTAAAGTGATCGAATTTCCAATGTCAAAACTTGAAACTTCATATGGGCCGCTTAATAGTGGTCGAACTTGAGAGCTGCGCTCAAACTCTTTTTGTTCCCAATAATGTTTTGGCAAAACAGGCATTTCACCAATTCGTAAAATATTAGCTCTCTGGTTTTTCTCTTTAAATTCAACGTGAACCACATGGGGCGATTTTGCAGTAATGCTGGAAACACCAAATAGTGATTGTTGAAACCGGGGGTGACCCTTCTCGATCAGTGTTTTGAAAGAGAAAACCACATCATCAGCATCAATTTCATGTCCATCATGAAAATGAGCATTAGACCTAATTGTAAATTCAACCCATTTTATATTTTCTGGATAGGTGAGCGACTCAGCTAATAAACCATAAGCGCTTTGTGGTTCATCACCGGAAGGCGAATAGCTTCCAGTGCCAATGAGTAAGGTTTCATTCAATTCTGAAAAACCGTAAATAAATTGGCCGCCAGTGTTAAAAGGGCTGGTTCCTTTAAGCGTGTAGGGGTTAAGTGAATCGAAAGTTCCAAAACCCATAAGTTTAAGTTGACCTCCTTTTGGCGCATTCGGGTTGACATAGCTGAAGTGCTTGAAATTTTCGGGGTATTTTAAGTCCTCATGAAGTGCAAAGCCGTGTTGTGTGGTTAGTCCTGTTGCTTGAATGCAGGCGGAAAAAAATAAAATACTGAATAAGGCTAAATATGGCTTAACGAAATTTAAGGTAGGCATAGGTTTTATTTTAATGATTGGAATAAGGGGTGAAAATAAGTAACAACTAGCTTTGAGTCTACAGAATACTGTGCTTTATGTATGCTTTTCTGCCTATTAAAAAGTAGCGGTAATTCACATATCTCGCGGCCATTTTAAGAGTGATAAGTAATATTACGGCGCAAAATTCTGCAAGAAAAGGTCAATCCGAATGTAATGATTGGTCATTGAGACTCTTCGTCAGTTCTTTATCCTAGAAAAGGTGATAACTATTTTTATGATCTATTTTGTAAATTCAGCAAATAAGAGATGAAGAACAATGACAAATGAAGCACTTATATTTGATGCGATACGTACACCTCGTGGGCGTGGTAAATCGTCCGGCGCACTCCATGAAGTAAAACCTGTCACCTTGCTAACAGGTTTGTTAAACAGCTTACAAACGCGCAACCAGTTTGATACTGCTGAAGTCGATGACATCGTAATGGGGTGTGTCACGGCAGTAGGTGATCAAGGCGCTGTTATTGCTAAAACAGCTGCTTTAGCTGCAGGCTGGAACGATGATGTTGCCGGTATGGTACTTAATCGGTTTTGTGCTTCAGGCCTTGAAGCCGTTAATACTGCTGCGATGAAAATACGTTCCGGCTGGGAGCACTTGGTTGTAGCCGGTGGTGTCGAGTCTATGTCTCGTGTACCGATGGGAAGTGACGGTGGTGCATGGGCGATGGATCCGGAAACTAACTTCAAAACAGGGTTTATGCCTCAAGGAATTGGTGCTGATTTAATTGCCATGCTTGGCGGGTATTCTCGTACTGATGTCGATGCGTTTGCCGTTCGCTCACACCAAAAAGCGGCGGCTGCTTGGCAGAGAAAGTCTTTTGAGAAATCCATTGTACCTGTTGTAGATCAAAATGGTTTGATGATTTTAGACCATGATGAGTTGATTCGACCTGACAGTTCACTTGAGACACTTGCCAAATTAAAGCCATCGTTTCAAATGATGGGTGAGATGGGGTTTGATAGTGTTGCCAAAGTGCGTTACCCACAAATTGAAACGATTACACATGTACATTCCCCTGCAAATTCATCCGGAATTGTTGATGGAGCCGCTGCGCTATTAATTGGAAGTGAGCAGGCAGGGAAACAGTTTGGTATGAAGCCAAGGGCACGTGTGGTCGCAACTGCAGTCGTGGGAACGGATCCAACGATTATGTTAACGGGTCCAGGCCCTGCTGCTCGCAAAGCACTTAAGGTTGCAGGAATGTCTGTAAAAGATATTGATTTATTTGAAGTGAACGAAGCCTTTGCTTCTGTTGTTATGCGTTTCATGGATGAAATGGAAATCAGTGAAGATATCGTCAATGTCAATGGTGGTTCAATTGCAATGGGCCACCCATTAGGTGCGACGGGTGCCATGATTCTTGGAACCTTGCTTGATGAACTTGAGGCTCGAAATCTTAAAACAGGTTTGGCTACCTTATGTGTGGGTGGTGGTATGGGGATCGCAACAATCATTGAGCGTGTTTAATCATCCCGTTCTTTTGCGTAAACGTATATAAAGAGAAACTAAAATGACTTCAGTAAAATATGAAAAAGATCAGGATAAAATTGTTCACCTGATTCTGGATAAGCCAAACGCTAGTGCAAATTTGATGGATTTAGAGTTTACCGACTCGCTTGTCGCAGCTGTAGAGAAACTACGTGAAGATGACTGGGCAGGTGTGCTATTCAGGTCTGAAAAATCAACCTTTTTTGCCGGTGGCAGCTTGGATGATCTTCATGCCACCACCAAAGAAAATGCCCATTTACTTTATGAAATGGTTAATAAACTAAAACTGGTGATGCGTGAACTAGAAACATCAGGAAAGCCAGTTGTTGCCTGTATTAATGGTGCAGCGCTGGGTGGTGGTTGGGAATTAGCCTTGGCTTGCCATCATCGTATAGCTTTAAATAAAGGTGTGACCTTAGGTTTACCAGAAGTGACTTTAGGCTTATTGCCCGGTGGTGGTGGTGTGATTCGTATGTCACGTCTTTTAGGCTTGCAGGCTGCACTACCTTATTTAACAGAAGGTAAGCAGTTTAAACCAGAGCAAGGACAAAAACTGGGTTTGATTGATGAAGTGGTAGAGACCAAAGATCAACTCGTTAATGCCGCAATTAGCTGGATCAAAGCGAACCCTAAAGTGCAGCAACCCTATGATGTTAAGGGTTATAAAGTTCCTGGTGGAAAACCTTCAAACCCGGCGTTAGCGAAGATGTTGCCGATTGCGCCAGCCATGATGCGAGTACAAACAAAAGGCACTATGCCCGCACCAGAATCAATTCTATCAGTCATGGTAGAAGGTTTGCAGGTTGATATTGATTCAGCCATGCGTATCGAAACACGTTATTTTGTTGAATTGGTCTGCTCGCAGGTCGCAAAAAATATGATTGGAACTTTGTGGTTTCAACTCAATGAAATTAAGGCCGGTGCAAGTAGGCCTGACAATATTGAAAAATCTAAAGTCCAAAAAGTAGGTGTTCTCGGTGCAGGAATGATGGGTGCAGGTATAGCTTTTTCATCTGCATCAAAAGGTATTGATGTTGTCTTAAAAGATGTCAGTCTTGAAAATGCTGAAAAAGGAAAAGCCTACTCACAAACATTATTAGATAAGAAAGTTAAAAAGAAGCGCTTAAGTGCTGAAAAACGTGATGCTGTTTTAAATTCTATTCAAGCTAGTGCAGACGCTGAAGATTTGAAAGGGTGTGACTTAATCATTGAGGCTGTATTTGAAGATCGAGGGTTAAAAGCTAAGGTAACCAAAGAAGCCGAAGCTCAATTAGAAAGTTCAGCAGTGTTTGCAACAAATACTTCAACATTACCTATAACGGGTTTAGCTGAAGCGTCAGAAAGGCCAGCTAACTTTGTGGGCCTTCACTTCTTTTCACCGGTAGATAAAATGCCTCTGGTTGAGATTATCTGTGGCGAGCAGACCTCTGATGAAACCTTAGCAAAAGCTTATGATTATGTACTGCAGATTGGTAAAACACCGATTGTCGTCAATGATAGCCGTGGCTTTTTTACCTCTCGTGTATTTGGCACTTTTGCTAACGAAGGTATAGCAATGCTAGGTGAAGGCATGCCCGCTGCTGCAATTGAAAATGGGGCATTTCTAGCGGGTTATCCGGTTGGGCCATTGGCCGTGACAGATGAGGTAAGCCTCACTTTGGTTGAGAAAATTCGCAATCAAACCATTAAAGATCTTCAGGCTGAAGGCGGAACGTACCCAATACACCCCTCAGATTCAATTGTTGACCGTATGCTTGAAACTGATCGATCAGGAAAATTAAGTGGCGCAGGTTTTTATGATTATCCAAAAGGCGCGAAAAAACACTTGTGGTCAGGCTTAAAAGAGATGTTTGAAAATGCAGAAACACCTTATTCGCTTGAAGAAATTAAAGATCGCTTATTGTACATTCAAGCAATTGAAACAGTTCGTTGTGTAGAGGAAAAAGTATTAACGAGTGTGCGTGATGCCAATATCGGTTCGATCATGGGTATAGGTTACCCTATTTGGACGGGCGGGATACTACAGTTCATTAATCAGACAGGTTTGACTGAATTTATTAAACGTGCAGATGAGCTAACAGAGCAATGTGGTGAACGATTTTCTGTGCCTAAGTTACTGAGAGATATGGAAAAAGATGGCTTGACCTTCAAGGACTAAGAAAACTCATTATCGGGGTGAAAGCCCCTAGTGTGAAATAAAATCTGAACTTATTGCTGTGAAAAAAAGGAAAAATAATGATTAAACGTACTGTATTTGAATCAGAACACGAAATGTTTCGTGATAGTTTTCGTAAGTTTCTAGAAGCTGAAGCTGTTCCATATCATGCGCAATGGGAAAAAGATGGGCAGGTCTCGCGTGAATTATGGGCGAAAGCAGGGCAGCATGGTTATTTGAGTCCAACTGTTCCGGAAGCATATGGCGGTGTTGAGGCTGACTTTCGTTACAATGCCGTGGTGGATGAAGAGATCGCTAGGCTAGGTTTAAGTGGTATTGGTTTTGGTCTGCATTCAGATATTGCTGTGCCGTATATCATGGCTTATGGCTCAGAAGAGCAAAAAATGAAATACCTTCCGGGTTGTGTGAACGGGGATATTGTTACAGCCATTGCAATGACTGAACCCGGTACCGGTTCTGACCTTCAGGGTATTAAAACCAATGCAGTATTGGATGGCGATCATTACATATTAAATGGTTCTAAAACATTCATAACCAATGGCCAGATGGCTGATCTTGTGATTGTTGTTGCTAGAACTAACCCGGAGCAAGGCTCAAAAGGTACGAGCTTATTATTGGTTGATGCAAATAGCGATGGCTTTGAAAAAGGCCAGAATCTTGAAAAAATTGGTATGAAGGCACAAGATACTTCAGAGTTGTTCTTTCAAGATGTCAAAGTGCCCAAAGAGAATGTTTTGGGTGCAGAAGGTATGGGCTTTATTTATTTGATGCAGGAATTGCCGCAAGAGCGTCTATCTGTTGCGCTTAATGCCATCGCAAGTGCTGAGTCAATTCTTGAGCAAACCGTAGAGTATGTAAAAGACCGGAAAGCTTTTGGGCGGTCAATTTCATCATTTCAGAACACCCAGTTTAAACTTGCAGAAATGTCTGCTGATATAACCATGGCGCGTGTTTTTGTTGATAAATGTTTAGAGTTATTGGTCGATAAAAATCTAGATGTCGTAACGGCAGCAAAATTAAAGCTCATCTCGACAGAAATGCAGTGCGATGTGATTGATGAATGTCTACAGTTACATGGTGGTTATGGTTATATGTTGGAATACCCTGTTGCGCGCGCTTATGCTGATGCACGGGTTCAGAAAATATATGCCGGCACGAATGAGATTATGAAATTAATTATCGGACGGAGCTTGGTTTAATTTCATATCGTTACCGTCGTTGTTAAGCATCAGCTTTTAAGCGACGGTGACGCTTATTATTGTGCCTTTTAGGCTGACCTGAAAAGCACACCATATTTGAGTGCAAAGCTCACTATTTCATTTTGGAAATATTATGACTCTCCCTTTGAAAGGCCTAAAAGTTCTCGACTTCACGACCTTGCTACCCGGTCCTTATGCGACGCAATTGTTAGCAGATATGGGTGCTGAGGTCTTGCGCATAGAGTCGCCAACCAGGCCTGACCTAGTAAAGTTTATGCCTCCCATAGTCGGTGGTGTATCAGCGGCGCATGCCAGTCTAAATAGAAACAAAGATTGCATTGCGATGGATTTAAAAAACGATCAAGCAAAAGAAATTATTTATAAACTGATCAAAGACTATGACATTGTTATTGAGCAGTTTAGACCCGGTGTAATGAAGCGCTTGGGTTTAGACTATGAATCACTCGTAAAAATTCAACCCAAGTTAATTTATTGTTCTATTACAGGTTATGGTCAAACAGGCCCATTAAAAGATAGAGCCGGGCATGATATTAATTACTTAGCGCTATCGGGTTTAGCGAGTTACTCGGGGCGCAAAGAAACGGGCCCAATTTTATCGGGAACTCAAATAGCCGATATTGCGGGCGGTTCACACCATGCTGTTATAGCTATACAGGCGGCTATCATCCAGCGGTCTGTCACTGGAGCAGGGCAATATTTAGATATCAGTATGAGTGATGCTGCTTTAGCACTGACTACTATGTTTGGTGCAAGTGCTTTGGCGGGAGGAAAAACGCCCGAACTCGGTGGTGAAATGTTAAATGGCGGCTTATTTTACGATTATTATGAAACAGCGGATGGCCGCCATCTTTCACTTGGTAGCTTAGAGCCCGTCTTCGCAACAAAAGTACTTGCCGCATTGGGTATGACTGATTGGATGTCAAAACTAGCTGACCAGCGTCCGGAAGTTCAACATGAAGTGCGTTGTAAGTTCGCTGATGTTTTTATACAACAAACGCTTGACCATTGGGTTGTTATCTTTGAACCTTTAGATGCATGTGTTGAACCTGTTTTAACCACCAATGAAGCATTTAAACACCCGCACTTTATTGAACGGGACATGATTGCGAAAGCGTATGATGCAAATGGAAATAGTATTCCTCAGCTTAATTCAGCTCTACCTTTTCGAGAAGAAAAAGTTCATCAAGCAGGTAAAGTTTTGGGAGCAGATACTAATTCTGTGTTAGAAAGCATCGGTTACACTCAAATAGAAATAGACAAGCTTAAAGAAAATAAATGTGTAAAGTAACGTTTCTGATGGAGAAGTAGCTTAGGTTATGAATAAGCTACTTGGGTATAATTCATTTTTGAACCGAAATAAGAAAATAACATGTATATTGGTGAAGTCTCAAAAAATACAGGCTTGTCTATTAAAGCCATTCGTTTCTATGAGGAAAAAAAGCTAATCCCCAAACCAAAGCGCGATGGCCGCTATCGTATTTATGATCAGTCAGATATCGATATCCTTTTACTTATTAAAGAAGCAAAGTCACTAGGTATCACTTTAGCGAAGCTAAAATCAATTGTGGTATACAGTGATGGCCAGTTAGATTGGGTTGAAGTAAAAGAATTCTTAAAGTTGCAAAGAAATCTGATTGTCGAGCAAATCAAAGCGCTGAATCTAAAAATAGAAAAAATTGACGACTGTATAAACCAAATAAACGTCTAGCAGAAAATGTTTGACTCTCCCCTTAAGGGAAGACTTTATAATTTCTCGTTTAAACCAGAGATAAAGTTTATGAGCAAACGAATTTTAGTCTTAAGTGGCAGCCCAAAAGAAAGCAGTTTTTCAGAAAAACTAGCTGAAAGCTATGCAAGTTCGGCTAGCCAGGAGCATGACGTAAGAATACTCAAAATATCCGAGATGAGTTTTGACCCAAACTTAACGCTAGGTTATGAAAAAACTCAGAACTTAGAACCTGACCTGCTTGAATTTCAACATGCAATCCAGTGGGCCGAACATCTACTTATTACAACACCTGTTTGGTGGGGGACCTTACCAGCGAAATTTAAAGGAGTGTTCGATAGAGCATTTTTACCTGATTTTGCCTTTCGATACCATGCAGGCAAGTCAATGCCTGAAAAATTGCTGAAAGGAAAAACAGCAAGAATTATTATGACGATGGATACGCCAGTTTGGTATTACCGGCTTTTTCAGGGCGCGCCGGCTTTGAAGCAACTGAAGATAACGACATTAGGCTTTTGTGGTTATAAAAATATTCGAAATGAAATGCTTGGGCCTGTGATTAACGCTTCCAAATCCAAACGAGAAAAGTGGTTAGATAAGCTAGAGGATCTAGGGCGTCAGGGCGCATAGAGCTTCATGAGTTGTGCTTACTCATGTCTAACTAATACATTCTATGGTTGATATCGATACTTAGCGTTAGAATAGAGTGTGATTGTCTACTTTTTACTCTACAATAGCGCCCCCAAATTGACCTTCCTGTAGGAAATACCTTTGACTCAAGCGACCTTCTCAACTTTAAAATTGAAACAAGCATTACTGGAAAATCTAGAAACACTTGGATATCTGGCAATGACACCAATCCAGGAACAGAGCATTCCCTTGATTCTAGAAGGTAAGGATGTGATTGCCCAGGCAAAAACAGGGTCAGGTAAAACTGCGGCATTTGGTTTAGGTCTTTTACAAAACTTAAATGTAAAACGTTTCCGCGTGCAGACCTTAGTGTTATGTCCTACACGTGAACTGGCAGATCAAGTTGCAAAGGAGATACGTCGTTTAGCGCGATCCATTCATAATATTAAAGTGTTAACGTTATGTGGTGGAAAACCTTTTGGTCCTCAAATAGGCTCATTGGAGCATGGTGCGCACATCATTGTAGGCACCCCTGGTAGGGTAGAAGAGCATTTAACTAAAGGCACCTTGAATCTGGATAACTTGAATACATTTATCTTGGATGAAGCTGATAGAATGCTTGAAATGGGATTTCAGTCTGCACTCGATGCGATTGTTGAATTTGCTCCAAAGCATCGTCAGACATTGCTATTTAGTGCCACCTTTCCAGACCAAATAGCCTCTGTTGCAAACAAAATTATGAAACAGCCGGAGCGAGTTAGTGTCACAGAGGGACATAATCCAGAAACCATTCGGCAGCATTTTTATAAGGTCGATAATGATGAGCACCGTATGGTTGCTGTTCGTTTGTTACTTCAGAAGCATCGACCAAAATCTACAATCATCTTTTGTAATACTAAAATAGAAACCCAAAATGTAGCAGATGAGTTGTTTAATCGTGGGTTTTCAGCGATGGCTATACATGGTGACTTGGAACAAAAAGAACGAGATCAGGTTTTAGTACGGTTTGCCAGTAAGTCGATCTCTGTTCTTGTCGCTACAGATGTTGCTGCAAGAGGCTTGGATATTGACACATTAGATGCTGTTATTAATTACCATCTTTCACGGGAATCAGAAGTGCATGTGCACCGTGTGGGGCGAACTGGTCGTGCAGGCAAGTCTGGCATGGCATGTTCATTGTATAGTGATAAAGAAAGCTACAAAGTTTCAGTGATAGAAGAAATGAATAGTTTAACGGTCAAGCCAGAAGAGCTTCCTTCTATCAACTACTTAGACAAACCGATCGATATTCCTAGCATGGTTTGCTTTCAGATAGATGGCGGTAAAAAACAAAAACTCCGAGCTGGAGATATTTTGGGTGCACTCACAAGTGACGGCGGTATTGAGGGTAAGCAAGTTGGCAAAATTAATTTATTCGATAATCGTGCCTATGTTGCCGTGGAAACAAATGTTGCAAAGATTGCAAATAAAAAGCTAAGCGATGGAAAAATGAAAGGGCGATCATTCCGTGTTCGCTGGATGCGTTAACGCAAGATACTAGACAGGTGTATCTTCTTGCGTCAATGCACTAACAACCAAATACTGTTGTAATGATTATATTGGTTACTTCAGTATATTGATTGAGCTACTTAAAAACTGTATGTAACCCCTTTTACAAAAGGTTGGCCACTGGTTTCATCGGTGAATTCGTAAATAATACTAAGGTTATTGCTTGGGATATTGATATCCAGTATATAACCTAATGCAGAAAATTCCCCGCCAGATAAAGCCCCGTTACTCAGGAATGCTGTCTCTGTGATTGGAGAGTCTGGCAAGTGGGTTAAAATACCAGAAAGTTCAGTGGCGACATCAACCTGATCAATCTTGAATTCACGATTAGAAAGGTTTCGTATAAAAATAGCAAAGTAGCTGTCTTGTAACAACATGCTGTTATCATAAAGCGCATCTGAGTTTGTTTTAAATGCGATAACATTACCAAAATTAGACGTGCTATAGAGCGCTGTATCACTGTTAAGCTTTTCGCCAATTACACTAGCTGTAATGTGGATCAAGCCTTCGTAGTCTGAGGTAATTGTTGCACTTGCTATGCCATTGTTTGTGGATATGGTTTCTGTGCGGGTATTGTCTCCTTCTATAATCGTAACCTCGACTTGAGTTGTATCTGAAATACTGCCGTTTTGGTCTGCTGGTATTACCTGCGCTTGCAATATTGCACTATCCGAAAGGTTATTAGATATTACATTAGGGAAGATGCTGAGGCTGATGGACACAGGAATATTCGGATTTTGAGTAATTTCGATCGGCAGCAAGGTGGAATATATCCCGTTTAAACTTGCAGATAATGATGCTGTGCCAGCAGAGACCCCATTAATCAAACCTTTAAGCAAAATAGTGTTTTCTACAGATGCTATTCCAGAGGCTGTTGAGCTCCAATTAACCTGCTGGGTAACATCTTTAATACTGTTGTCTGAATAGGCGGCTATTGCAGTGGCTTGAGTTTTGGTTTTTGCATTGATGGTAGCTTGTTCAACTGAAATAGTAATTTGGCTGAGTGTCGCATTTGTAACTGTCACAGGGATATTGCTTGAAACGTCGCTAAAACTAGCAGAAACCGATGTATGACCTGCATCGACTGCAACTAAAAGCCCAGTATTTAACGTATTGTCTATTGTTAAAATTGATGTGTCATCACTTTGCCAAGTGACTTGCTGACTGATATCGCTTGTTGAGCTATCGGAGAATAGCCCATACGCCTTTAATATTTGTTGGTGACCGTCAGGAATTGGTGAGTTAGGCCCATCAATTGTGATTGACTGCAGCGTTGCTGCGGTCACGTTTATTTGTCCAAAACCAGTTATGTCATTATTGCTCGCATTAATGAGAGTACTGCCTTCCATTAAAGTGTTGATGTCACCATTGTTGCTTTCTGACAAGTCAAGAATGTCTGCTGTAGTGCTAGACCAGTCAACGATATTTGTTATATCAATCTGTGAACCGTCGGAATAATAGCCCATTGCTTTAACTGGTAGACTAAAGCCTTTGGCTATAGTTGTGTTGGTTGGTTGTACTTCAATTGTGCTTAGTTGAGCCGTGGAAATGGTTAGAGCGGTTGATTGGGATATCTCGCCTATAATTGCTGTGATAGTTGATTGGCCTTCTGTTAAACCGTAAGCAAGGCCCTCCTGAGTTGTGATGTTATCAATTGTGCTAATCGTTTCACTGCTGGATATCCAAGTAACCTGAGTACTCAGATCTTGGACTGACCCGTCAGTATATCGCCCAGAAGCAGAAAATTGTTGTGTAAGCCCTTTTGGAATTGAGGCATTTAATGGTGAGATAACAAGCTCTGCCAGTTCCGCACTTGAAACCTCAACTTGTATTACCGCTTCGAAATCAGAAAAGCTTGCCGTGAGTTCGGTCAACCCAACTTTCTTCGCTATAATTTCAGTGCTATCAGTTTTCAGAGATGCAATATCATTATTGCTACTGTTCCAATCAGCTTGATTTGTAATATCGACAAAACTTTGGTCAGAGAAAATGGCAACCACGCTTGCTGAGAATGAACTGCCATTTGCAAGTGAAATAACGGATGGGGTTGCGACGATTTTTGATAGGGTTGCAGCCTTTATTTCTATTGATGATTTTGTCGTTAAATTACCATTGGTCGCTGACACTTCAACACTTCCTTGCTGAATGGCTTGAAGAAAGCCATTGTTGGTACCAATGTTTGCAAAAGCTGAATTGTCAGTTCCCCACATAACATTTTCAGTTATATCTTGAGTGCTACCATCTGAAAAGGTTCCCGTTGCAATGAGCTGGCTAGAGATTCCCGCTGCAATTGACGGGGGAGCACTGATTGAAATGATCTCTAATTCAGCGGCTGATACGGTGATAGAAGAGGAGCCAGAAGTATTGTTTATACTTGCACTAATAATGCTAGTACCTTCAGAGAAGGACGTGAGTAGTCCCGTACTAGAAATATTTGCATAGCTGTTATTGCTCGAGTTCCATGAAACCGTAGTACTTAAATCTACAGTGCTATTGTCAGAGTAGAGTCCTGTTGCGATTAATTGTTGTTTGGAATTTTTAGCAATTTTTAGTGTGGCAGGGGAAACATTTATAGTAACCAATTCAATCATTTCAGCTTCAAAGCTTCCTACCACCTCATGCAGTGTTGCATTGATCACAACATTGCCTGAAGAGATGGATGTAAGGATTCCGCTATTCGATATATTCGCAATGCTTGATGATGAAGAGGCCCAGATAACTGAGTTAGAAACGTCTTCTGTACTTGAGTCAGAGTATGTTGCTGTCACTGCGAGCTGTCGACTACTGCCTGTTTTTAGATTTTCAGTCAAACCACTAATTGTAAGTGAATCTAAAATAGGCGGAGGTGCTACATTTGATGAGCTTCCACCTCCTCCCCCGCCACAGCCAGTTAATATTAAAAAAAGTAAAAAGAATAGAGAGGTTTTAATGTTAGTGAAATTAGTAAATAAACGCATAAAGGTTTTCCTGATTATAGCGCTTTAGTATATAGATGTATGTGGTTGTCGTTTGTAGTGATTTGTAAGTTAAGTTGGGTAATTTATTAAAAAGAAATTATAACTAGAATCATATAAAGAGTACGAATGGGCTTATGTACTTAAAGTTAACTTGTTGTCGGTTTTATATTTTTTAAAAGGTAGCAAGGTTATGAATACCTTGATCAAATTTAAACCTTTAAATTACATAGGAAAAAATACGATTTTTCAGGATGGCTGTAGTGGAATTCCTATAAATCCCGACTAAAGTTAATTCATTATAAAACTGTATTCTATATTCGTAGAAAATTTGAACTATTTTGAGTTGTATTAAATATGGCATGAATGCCATGCGAGTCTGTCAATGAATGAAGAAAGTATAAAGCTAGAAGGTGTCGTGAATATCGCGAAAGCTGAAAGTTTGTTTCATGAAATGGAAAACATTGTTCGTCAGTGTTTGCCAACAAAAATTCATGCGTCAGAAGTATCAAGGGTCGATACGGCTGCATTACAGTTGCTTGCAAGTTTTATTTCTCATATGAACACTGCCGGTGCGAAAGTGGAGTGGAGTGGCGTCTCGGACGAATTACTTGCAGCAGCTAAGTTGCTAGGTATGGAGCAAGCGTTGAACTTGCCTGTCTAGCGGCAGGTGCAAGAAACATGAGCAAGATTTTTTATTAAGTAAAATGGAGAAAATGATGGCAACAATATTGGCGGTTGATGATTCTGCCTCAATGAGACAAATGGTTTCATTTACACTTAAAGGAGCAGGTTACAATGTGATTGAAGCTGAAGATGGCCAAAAAGCCTTAGACAAAGCAAAGGTTAGTGCTGTCGACTTGGTATTAACAGATGTCAATATGCCAGTGATGGATGGCATTGAACTGGTTAAAAACCTGAGAACTTTACCTGACTATAAATTTACACCGATTCTAATGTTAACAACGGAGTCTGCGGGTGATAAAAAGGTTCAAGGTAAAAATGCCGGCGCAACAGGGTGGTTAGTAAAACCCTTTAACCCCGAACAATTATTAGCAACGATCAAAAAAGTAATGGGCTAATTTAAGTAGGCCTTTTAAATAAGCTCTATTCCGTAGTTTGAATTTGATCATTGAATGAACTTTTCCAAAAGATTGTAATCTATCAGAACGCAGGTCATTTGTTATGAGCGTCGATTTAAGTCAGTTTCATCAAGTATTTTTTGAAGAAAGTTATGAAGGTCTGGATGTAATGGAGTCCGCCCTTTTAAATATTGATATATCTGCAATTGATGACGAAACAATCAATGAAATTTTTCGAGCCGCTCATTCTATTAAAGGTGGAAGCGGCACCTTTGGTTTTGTCGATATAGCAGGGTTTACCCATGTAGTTGAAACTCTTTTAGATTTGATACGATCTGATCAGTTTGAAATGAAAGCCGATCATGTGGATTTATTCTTAAGGTCTGTTGACTGCATTCGAACTATGATAAACCAGCTTGAAAGCGGTGCCAGTTGTGATATGGAAGTCGCCGATGAGCTTAAAATCGCTTTTAATTTACTGCTTGATGGTGAAGCGAGTCCAGATACTGACTCTAACTCTGGCAGTATAGAGGGCGATAATCAGAGCGACGCGTCAGACTCTGAAGGGTGGCAGATATATTTCAAACCAGAGTTAGATATTCTTCGAACGGGTAATGACCCTGTCCGCATGTTTCGTGAATTGGCTGAATTAGGGGAGTTAACTGTATCAGCTGTGATCGATGAGATACCTTCAATTTCAGATATTGATCCAGAAGCATGTTATATGGCATGGAATTTAACGCTATGGGGAAGTGCGACTGAAGCGCAAGTTAATGAAGTGTTTGAATGGGTTGTCGATGATTCTGAACTAACAATTACTCCGCTTTCATTAACTGGGGGAGAGGCAGAACAAGAACAAGAACAAGAACAAGAACAAGTTGTCGTAACTGATGAAAAAGAAAAGCTATCTGAGCCTGTCCTTGAGAATGTACAAGAGCAAATAAATGAACCCGTCGATGCAACGCTAAAGCAAGCAGTTAAGAAACCTGCGTCCAAAAAAGATACTAAAACAGAAAGTGCTTCAATACGTGTAGGCACAGATAAAATTGACGACTTAATCAACATGGTCGGTGAATTAGTAATAACTCAGTCGATGTTAAGTGAGCTGGGGAAAGACTTCAGTATAGAGAGTATGCCTAAGCTTATGGAAGGTTTGGAGCAGTTAAGTATGCATACGCGAGAGCTGCAAGAAAATGTAATGCGAATTCGTATGCTACCTATTAGTTTTGCCTTTTCACGGTTTCCACGTTTAGTTCATGATATGAGCAAAAATCTAAATAAAAAAGTTGAACTGATTTTATTAGGTGAACAAACAGAGTTAGACAAAACAGTGATGGAGCGTATTGGAGACCCTCTTGTTCATCTGGTTAGAAACTCTTTAGATCATGGACTTGAATTACCTGAAAATAGAGTGGCCTCAGGTAAAGATGAAATGGGAAAAATTACGCTTAATGCCTTTCATCAAGGCGGAAATATTATTATCCAGATTATTGATGATGGTGCTGGCCTAAATAAAGAAAAAATACTCTCCAAAGCGATTGAAAATGGTTTGGTTTCAGCCAGTGATAATCTAACCAATGATCAAATAAATGATTTGATTTTCTTGCCTGGGTTCTCAACAGCTGAAGCTGTAACTGATATATCAGGTAGAGGCGTAGGCATGGATGTTGTCAGGCGAAATATACAGGATCTTAATGGGTCTGTAGAAGTTGAGTCTAAAGAAGGTGAGGGGAGTGTCTTTACGATTCGACTACCATTAACATTGGCAATTCTTGACGGTCAATTAATTAATGTGGGGGATCAGGTTTATATTTTCCCATTAGTTTCTATTGTTGAATCAATTCAGTCTCACGATCAAATGATTCACCGGGTGTCAGGGGGGTGTGATGTTTTACGATTAAGAAATGAATATATTCCGATTATAAAACTCTGGGAAGTTTTTAATATTAAATCTGATCATGAAACGGTTGAAGATGGGCTTCTCGTAATTGTGGAGGGCGATAATATTAAGGTTGCTGTACTGGTTGATGATTTACTTGCTCAACAGCAAGTTGTTATAAAAAGTATCAGAGAAAACTATCGACCTGTACATGGTGTTTCCGGTGCAACGATTTTAGGGAATGGTACAGTTTCACTCATACTTGATATTAGTGGCTTAATTAAACTTGCTGGAGTAGGGCGAGATGCCTATAAAAAAGTAAGCGAATCAAATGACATTGAAGCAGCGTAGAAATAAACAAAAGAAAGGCTGAATAAAATGAGTGATGAGACCAGTAGCAAGCTCGATGAAATAAACAATGAACTTACAGACGTTAAGTCTGACGAGCCGAGTGATCAATTCTTAACCTTTTTTATGGCTGGAGAAGAGTTTGGTGTTGATATTCTTGCTGTACAAGAAATAAGAGGGTGGGAGCCCATCACTCCTATTCCAAATGCGCCAAATCAAGTGTTGGGTTTTACTAATTTACGTGGAACGGTTGCGCCGATTATAGATTTAAGGCTTTGTTTTGGGGTCGAGGCAGCAACTTATGAAGACTCAACAGTTGTTATTATTATGTTAGTGGAGACCGAAAGGGAGCCAAAAATTATGGGTGTTGTCGTTGATGCCGTTTCAGATGTCTATAATTTTTCAAAATCGCATATTCAGCCATCACCAGAGCTGTCACAAACAAAGCAAGCGCAATATGTTAAAGGCTTAGGGAGTATCGATGATAAAATGGTTATTTTACTTGAATTAACCGAACAGCTTATAACTGACTCTGATGTGCTAGCAGGCCGTCAGCTTCAGGCAAGTTAAAAGCAATTAAATCCAATATAAAAAATCATATTCAGAGGTCATAAACGGGTGAAATCGGACTCTCAAGAGCTACAGCGCGAATTTTTTATGTCTGATTCAGATTTTAAAACAATTAGTGAATTAGCTTACAAGTATACGGGGATTGTTCTTGGCCCTCAGAAACGGGATATGGTCTATGGGCGACTTGCTCGTCGTTTACGTGATGTTGGTTTGGCGTGTGTGGGTGACTATATTCCGCTAATTGAAAATGATACAAACGGAGAACTTAGTAAGTTTATCAATGCGATAACAACAAATTTAACCTCTTATTTTAGAGAAATGCATCACTTTGATTTCTTGTCAGAAAAACTTATTCCTGAATTGATAAAGACAAATAGCGCTGGCCGAAAAATAAGAGGTTGGTCAGCAGGCTGCTCCACTGGAGAAGAGCCTTATAGCATTGCAATCACCTTTAAAGAGAGTATGGATTTAAATGGCTGGGATTGTAAGATTCTAGCAACTGACCTGGATTCAACTGTTCTAGATAAAGGTCTACAAGGTGTTTACGGTCTTGAACGAATTGAATCACTAAAACCTGAAATAAAAAAGAAATGGTTTTTAAAGGATCAAAACCACCCTGATATTGTAAAAGTAAAACCTGAGCTTCAACAACTAATACGGTTTAAGAGACTCAATTTACTGGAAAACTGGCCAATGAAAGGACCGTTCGATTTTATCTTTTGTCGAAATGTAGTTATTTATTTTAATGCAGAAACGCAAGCTATTTTGTTTGATAAATATGCGAACATGTTAAAGGATGGTGGGTATTTGATTATTGGGCACTCAGAAAGCTTAAGCCGAAACTGTAACCGGTTTAGTTCAATTGGTAAGACCATTTATCAAAAAATTTCATAATCAAATAATTTATTACTATTAATAATAGGAAATTATCACCATGGCAGAAGTACAACCCTTGCCAGATGTATTACCAGGGTTTGAGCATATAAACCGCTACTGGGATAAACATATGAAACTCCATGCAGCGAAAATTATGCCGGGAGAGTTTTATGTTAGCCGACACGGTGAAATGATCGTCACTGTTTTAGGTTCATGTATTTCGGCGTGCGTTCGTGATGTACAGCTTGGCGTGGGTGGTATGAATCACTTTATGTTGCCTCAACAAGGAGAACATTCGACTGTTAACTGGGGTGACGATATCAGCTCAGCTTCGCGTTATGGAAACTGGGCCATGGAATTTTTAATTAATGAAATTCTAAAACTTGGTGGAACTCGTCGAAATTTAGAAATAAAAATATTTGGTGGAGGGAATGTCCTTAGTAATATGACCGATATTGGTGAGAGAAATATAGACTTTGTGAAAAAATATATTTATCAAGAAAATTTTGAAATTACTGCTCAAGATGTAGGGGATATTTACCCAAGAAAAGTACTCTACTTTCCTGATACTGGCGCAGTCAAAATTAGGAAACTTCGTGAAACTTCGAATGATACGCTCATGCAAAGAGAGAAAACATACAGTCGGTCCCTCAATAATAAAGTTGATAAAGCCGGTGATATAGAACTATTTGATTAGTTTATTATTTGTTGCAAGGCCTTTTTTTGGAGATGAAGTTTGAAAAAAATTAAAGTATTGATTGTTGATGACTCCGAATTGATCAGGCAGCTGTTGACTGAGATTATTTCATCTGCACCGGATTTAGAAGTCGTTTCTAGCGCCGTAGACCCTATTGATGCACGAGAAAAAATTAAACAATTTAATCCAGATGTATTAACGCTCGATATTGAAATGCCCAAAATGGATGGTATTACTTTTTTACGAAATTTAATGCGTCTAAGGCCGATGCCTGTTGTCATGATATCTACTTTGACAGAGCATGGCGCGCCAGCAACGTTAGATGCTTTGGAGGTCGGGGCTGTTGATTATATTGCAAAGCCTCAAGGTGGCTCTTGGGGTAATCTGGAAAACTATGCAGAAGTGATTCAAGAAAAAATACGAGGTGCTGCACTTGCAAATATGACGACAAGAGAAAGCCTCACGCCTATTTCTTCCTTGCCCGTTAAAACAGACGAAAACCATAAAGTAAATTTCAAATTATCGAAAGTCATTTGTATAGGAAGCTCAACCGGTGGAACTGAGGCGCTAAAAGAGGTGCTTTTTGGCATGCCAACAAATTGTCCACCAATATTGCTGGCACAGCATATACCGCCAGTATTTAGTGCATCACTTGCTGAACGTTTAGATAAGGCATGCCAGATAACGGTTCGCGAGGCAAAAGCAGGTATGCCTTTAGAGGCTGGAAATGCTTACCTTGCACCTGGCGGTCTGCATTTAAAAATCATTGAAAAAAAATCTCGTCTAATGATTGCTCTTGATGACGGTGACAAGGTTAATGGGCATAAACCATCAGTTGATATACTATTTGAGTCTGCCATATCATGTGTAGGAAAAAATGTTGTTGCTGCGGTACTTACAGGAATGGGCAACGATGGTGCTAGTGGTTTAAAGGCAATACTTGACAGTGGAGGTATGACCTATGCGCAAGATGAAGAAACCAGTGTTGTTTGGGGTATGCCCGGCGCGGCAGTTAAATTAGATGCTGTACAGAAAGTTTTACCAATTAACAGAATTAGATATGGCTTACTGCAAGCTTGTGAAAGATAATCTATATAAATCACAACAAATAAGGAAAACTATATGTCTATAGTGTCCCATTTATCCGCTTCAGGTGACGTTATGAAAATCGGCATTCAAGGCCGGTTTGACTTTGGGTCCCACCAAGACTTTCGCGAGTCTTATGATAACAATGATCTAAATGTAAAGGAGTACCATGTAGATATGGCTAAAACAACTTATCTGGATAGCTCGGCTTTAGGTATGCTTTTGTTGTTAAGAGATCATGCTGGGAGTGATGCAGTAATTAAAATAATCAACTGCAATGAAGATGTATACAAAATTTTTGAAATTTCGAATTTTGATCAAATGTTTCAAATTTCTACCGCTAAGTGAAATAACTTATACATTTCTAGGTGAGTGTAGATGAGCGAAACTCAGCAGTTGAAAATATTAATAACTGAAGACAATATTGCAGATTGTTTGATCATTAATAAGATCATTAAAGATCAAGGGTATAAGACTGTTATCGCGAACAATGGTCTTGAGGCTATTGATCTTTACGTAAAAGAAAAACCGGATATTATCCTAATGGATGCCTTGATGCCTCAAATGGATGGTTTCGAGGCAGCAAAAAGAATCAAGCAGTTAGTTGGTGAGGATTTCGTTCCTATAATATTTTTAACCTCACTAAATGATGATGTTTCTCTTGTATCCTGCCTAGAGGCTGGCGGTGACGACTTCCTTTCTAAACCCTATAACTCCATTGTTATCGCTGCAAAGATTCAAGCATTTAAGCGAATGGTGATCTTGCATCGTACTGTTCAAACTCAGAGAGATGAAATAACTCATCGAAACGAGTACCTTCTTCAAGAACAAAAAATAGCAAAACGTGTGTTTGATAATGTAGCTCATTTAGGGTGTTTGAATGCACCTAATATAAAACACCTTCTTTCACCCATGTCTGTTTTTAATGGCGATGTATTGCTGGCATCAAGAAAACCTTCAGGTGGAATGATTGTCTTCTTGGGTGATTTCACCGGCCATGGATTACCTGCCGCGATAGGTGCAATGCCTGTCGCAGAAATATTTTATGGTATGGTTGCTAAAGGGTTCGGGATAGAAGAAATTCTTCAAGAAATAAATCAAAAGTTAAAAAATATTCTTCCTGTCGGTTTTTTCTGTTGTGCTTGTATTGTCGATATTAACTATTCTTGGGAAAGAATAAAGTTATGGAACGGAGGTTTACTGGATGTCCTGCTAAAGAAAAATGATGGCAGTGTTGAATCTTTTAGATCATTGCACTTACCTTTGGGGATTTTACCCTTTGAAGAATTTAACTCAGAGTGTATTGAAGGAGACATGAAAGTCGGGGAGCGAGTGTATTTGTTTTCAGATGGCATCGTTGATCTAAAAGACCATCAAGGTAATGAATTTTCACTGAATGGTTTTTTTAATTTTTTATCGGACAATCAAAATCCGGAAGATATTTTTTCGCATGTCATTGATCAGGACAAGTTGAGTGCTGAGAAAAACGAATCAAATATTGATGACGTAACATTTGTTGAAATTTCGATGATTTCAGAAGATGTTATATCTAGCAAGCATGAATTAATTAAAAATAGTGAGTTGCATGGCGCACGTGATTGGTCAATGAGTTTTGAAATGTTTAACCAAACAATTCGTGACTTTAACCCTATCCCTCTCATGCTTCAGGTAACAATGGAGGTGCCTGAATTGAGAGCCTTCAATAATGATGTCTGCATGATTTTATCTGAACTTATTACTAATGGGATTGATCATGGTTTGCTAGGTTTGGATTCAAGTCTGAAAACATCTGCAAATGGTTTTCAGGAGTATTATGACCAACGTACCAAGCGTTTAAGTAATTTAACAGGTGAAAGCTTGCATATTTCATTGAGACACAAACCGGATAAATTTGGTGGTGTGTTGGTTATTCGTGTCGTTGATACTGGCTCAGGGTTTGACTTGAAAAAAATAGATTTCGATATCCCAAAAGTGTCACAAATGTCTGGTAGGGGAATACCATTATTGATGACATTATGTGAGTCAATTGTATATGAAGGGAATGGAAATGCAGCTGAAGCAGTATACCGATGGAAGCACGCTGGAGATGACACTAAATAATGGCTTTTGAACATTTAAACAGAGCGCAAATTGATGAGTTGGCAATTATGCTTGAGGGAGAGTTTCCTGAGTTTGTGCGTACTTTTATTGCGCATTCAGATGACTTGATTACATCCTTAATGAAGCAATTACTTGAAAAAGACAACGACGCTTTTATTATTGGCGTGCATAGCCTTAAAGGTAGTTGTAGAAATATTGGTGCCGAGTTGCTGGCAAATAATTGTTTAGAAATTGAGCTACTCGCTCGTAAAGAATCTATTTCATCTGTTGACCCAGAGTTACCCACTATTCACCAGGAATTTTTGCGTCTTAAAAAGATACTTATAGAATTGGCCCGAATTTAGCTTTACCAAAGATAATTCTTTTCTTTTAGATTATTTAAGGTTGACTTGGGTTATGCAGCAAATTTCGCTTTCTTCTCTGAATATATTGCCAAATCAAACTAAAGATGCAAATAACGCTTCAGTTACCCAAGTGGGTAACTCTCCCAATGTTGCTCCAAATCTATCATTTTCTAATGTTGAATCCAGAGTAAAATTTAATACTGTTAATGTACCGGTTGCGGGCGTTACTTCACTAAATATACAAGGTGATCAAGGTGTTGAGGATGTGTTTATAGAGATTCTTCATGGACTTGAATTGTCACAAAGTGGCTCTGGAATTCAAGAAGAAGATCTGGCTAAGTTGAAGAACTTATTAAATGAAAATCCTGCTTTGTTTAATCAAATAGAGCAAAACCCTAAAATACTTGAGCAGTTACAGACCTTATTAGAGGGGCAAGATTTATCCACAGCTGTAATGAATCAAGGTGAAGTTTTGCCGCCTCTTCAAGTGGAAGAAGTTAGTGTCGATGACTCATTGCCAAGTATGGCTCCTCCAATATTGCCAAAACCAGACCAAGTTTCTTCAAATTTAGAGCTGGAGAAAGCTGAAATACCATACAGTGTATTTAATGAATCAGAAGTTGGTGACCAAGGTATTATCACTCGACTTGACCTAAGTACTGGTTCAGCAAGTTTACCTAATACCAAAGGTGAGTTTGCTGTAACGATGCCGTTAAATTCAGCTGTTCAAAATAATTCAAATGCAAAAAACTGGAATCGTTTTACGAACGGAACTCAAACTATTAGTGCTTCTGGAGTTCAAAATACAGAAACAGCTGCAGTGACAACCGTTCAGACTGAGATTTTGGATGGTGCGAAGATGGCCAGTTTTCAGTCGGAGACTGATGCTCAGTTTAAATCTACATTTGACTCTGCTCTAAGGCAGCCAAATGCCGACATAGGGGAGCTTCTAGAATCAAGTGGGCGCTTGGAGCGTGGTGAACAATCAAGAACTCAATTTTCGGAGATTCAGTCGAAAGTCCAAGGCGCAGGCTTGAAACAATATACGACATCGCTTGACTCGAATGTTAATGACCCTGATTGGGGCGGAGAAATGGGGCAGAAAATTGTTTGGCTTACAGGAAGAGCGATTCAATCGGCTGAGATTCATTTAAATCCGGCAGATTTAGGTCCTATTGATGTTAAAATAAATGTTCAGAATGAACAAACTACCGTTACTTTCCATGCGCAAAATACCACTGTTCGTGACATGCTTGAATCAAATGTTCAGCGCTTAAGGGATATGATGAATGAAAATGGTGTTGACTTAACCGAGGTTTCGGTTGGGGGCGGTGAATCTGAAAACCAGTACTCGGCGCAAAGTGGAGAGCAGGATACCAATGGGCAAGGTGGTTCATCTGAATCAGAGTTACAAAGTAGCTCGTTGAGTGAAAAGACCGATGAAGATATGCAGGTGTCTAATATTTCAAACCGTATTGTGGATTTTTATGCCTAGTTAACAATGGGCAAATTATTTTTTATGTCCGTTCCCTCATATTCCCCTTCTTTATAGGTAGCTTTACGCTACAATTAAATTTTTAATAGCCAAAATAGTTTTGCAAATTTTCAATGTTGCAGTATTAATTGTAAATATCTATTTGCAATTTTGGCATACAGTTTGCTGGAGCATATTGTAAATGCTTTAGCAATGAATTAAACGACGGGATATTGGCGTGGCTGAAGAAGAAAATAAAGCAGAAGATAATCAAGAAGGAACGGGCGAAGGAAAGCCCAAAAAGAAACTGATCATTATTATCGCTATTGTTGCGCTGATTGCTATCGCCGCTTCCGTGGGAGTGACACTGTTTTTACTTGGGGATAATGAACCTGAAGAAATAAGCGAGGAGGTCATTGAAGAGGTCGAAGAATTACCTTCTCCTGCCGTTTACTCGAGTATTAAGCCCCCCTTTCTAGTTACATTTAATGTAGGCGGGCGACAGCGTTATATGCAGGTCTCAATGACAGCATCAAGTAGAGACGCATCATCATTAGATGCCTTGGAATACCATATGCCACTCATACGGTCTAAAGTAATATCAGCCTATAGTGGGCTTGATTTTGCGAGTATTCAAACAGAAGATGGTAAGATCGCTCTTCGTGAGCAGACTGTTACCATCATTAATAATGTGCTTGAAGGTGAAGGTTCTTCAGGTATTGAAACTGTGTTTTTTACAAACTTCGTATTACAGTAAGTTGCTGAGTTACTGCAATTATATAATACGGTAATGCTTATTTACATTAGGCTGTTGTAACGTGCAAGATTTACTATCGCAAGACGAGATAGATGCGCTTTTACATGGTGTTGACGACGGTGATGTAGAAACCGAAGACGATTCCGATGCAGAAGGCATACGAAATTATGACTTAGCAAGTCAGGACCGGATTGTCCGTGGGCGAATGCCTACACTTGAAATGATCAACGAACGCTTTGCTCGCTATACACGTATAAGTCTGTTTAATCTGCTTCGACGTAATGCTGATGTATCCACAGGCGGTGTTCAAATTATGAAGTTTGGCGAATATGTCCATACTTTATATGTGCCAACCAGTTTAAATATTGTCAAAATTCGTCCTCTAAGGGGGGCGGGTTTATTTATCTTTGATGCCAAACTGGTTTTCAAGTTAGTTGATAATTTTTTTGGTGGTGATGGGCGACATGCAAAAATTGAAGGGCGTGAATTTACTCCAACTGAAATTCGTGTTGTTCATATGGTACTTGAGCAAATTTTTATTGATATGGAAGAAGCATGGCGTTCAGTATTCAAAATAAAATTTGATTATGTGAACTCTGAAGTCAACCCGTCAATGGCAAACATTGTTAGTCCAAGCGAAGTGATTGTGGTGAGTACATTTCATATTGAGTTGGATGGCGGTGGTGGCGATCTTCATTTAGCGATTCCCTATTCAACGATTGAGCCGATCCGGGAAGTATTAGATGCCGGTGTTCAAAGTGATGTTGATGATGTTGATGAGCGATGGATGACGACGATCAAAAAAGATTTGTTAGAAGCGAGCGTACCTCTTAATGCAACCGTATTGGAAAATCAGATATCGCTTCGAGATGTCTCAAACTTGAAAGCCGGGGATATCATTCCTATCGAATTACCTGAGCAAGTTACGTTAACCGCTAATAATGTACCGATGTTCAATGCGCAGCTAGGACAAAGTGGCGGTACTTACGCAGCAAAAATTACTGAAAGAATTGAGCGACCAAATACAATATCAAACATGGTAGAAGATGATGAGTGAAGAAGATGTACCACCAGAAGGTGGGAGTGAGGATGAAAAATTAGCTTCTGAATGGGAGGCTGCTATGGAGGAATCAGGCGATTCAGAAGGTGGCGGGGTAGAAGATGAGTGGGCTGCGGCAATGGCTGAAGCGGATGCCATTGATAAGTCTGCGCCTGATGATATTCAGTCTGCGCCTTTGGAATCATTTGAAGCAACTCCTTCACCACAGCAAGCGACAGGCGCGCCTGATTTAGATGTGATTTTAGATATCCCAGTCACGATATCTATGGAAGTAGGGAATACATCAATTCCAATTCGTAATTTATTACAATTAAACCAAGGCTCTGTGATTGAATTGGACAGGCTGGCTGGTGAACCATTAGATGTACTCATTAATGGAACTCTGATAGCCCACGGTGAGGTTGTAATGGTAAATGACAAGTTTGGTATTCGTTTGACTGATGTTGTTAGTCCAACAGAGCGAATTAGGCGGCTTAGCTAGTGCAATCTTTTTTCTTAATAACTTTGCTTCTTTTTAGTGGCTGCCTTTGGGCTGATGAAGCATTACCTCAACAAGAACCCCCTATAGCTAAGTTAGAAAGCGCCACTATCACTGGTAATGTTAAAAATAATTTTGTTGAAGGGGCCGGTCTGTTGGTTAGTACGCCGAAACCTAGTGTTTCGACTCTATCTAATTGGCCTGTAGTCATCTTAATGCTGCTTGGTATAGTGTGTTTGATACTGTGTTTAGCATGGTTTGTTAAACGGTATGGTGGTTTTAGTATGGCTGGTGCTCGTGATATGCGAGTGTTGTCATCGGTTCCGCTGGGGGCAAGGGAGCGGGTTGCTTTAATTGATGTTAAAGGTCAGCAGTTTTTAGTTGGCGTGACTACTCAAAACATTAATCATCTCCATACTTTTGATGAGCCTGTTGTTGATACCCAAAAAGTTGAGGCGAGCAATACTACCTTATCAGGAGTATCAAAAAATGACTTTGCAGAAAAATTACATAAGCTACTAAAAGTAGCCAAATCTTCGAGTGATGATCGTGCGTAAAATTCTCTTCTCCATTGGTCTTATGCTGCTAGCCGGGTCTGCTTTAGGGGCTGATGTTGGTATCCCAGCTTTAAGTCTCGTGACGAATAAAGACGGCTCTCAGTCTTATACAGTGACAATTCAAATTCTGGCATTAATGACGGCGTTGACTTTTTTGCCTGCAATGCTGATGATGATGACCTCATTTACGAGAATTATTATTGTTTTTTCTATTCTTCGCCAAGCGTTAGGTCTACAGCAAACACCTTCTAATCAGGTCCTTCTTGGTTTAACGTTATTTCTGACTATTTTTATCATGACGCCGATTTTAGAAAAAGTAAATACTGAAGCTATTCAGCCTTATATGGCAGAAGAGCTGGCTCCACTGGAAGCAGTAAAAAAAGCCAGTGGTCCATTTAGAGAATTTATGTTAATGCAAACGCGTGAAGACGATATAGGGCTTTTTGTAAGAATTTCAGGGGGGCAATATAATACGCTTGAAGAAGTGCCTTTTTGGATAATTATGCCTGCATTTGTAACAAGCGAGATAAAAACAGCCTTCCAGATTGGGTTTATATTATTTTTACCTTTTTTGATAATTGACATGGTTGTTGCCAGTGTTTTAATGGCAATGGGGATGATGATGTTGTCGCCAATCATTATTTCCTTACCTTTTAAAATAATGTTTTTTGTATTGATTGATGGTTGGGCGCTTGTTATCGGAACATTAGCGGCCAGTTTCGGAGTATAGAGCAAGTATACCAAACCCGAGGGTTATGATATGACACCTGAAGTTGCTATAGATATCGTTCGAGAAGCTATTTTTTTAATTCTTACTTTGGTTACGCTTATTCTTGTACCAGGTCTGATTGTGGGTTTAATGGTGAGTGTTTTTCAAGCTGCGACCTCTATTAATGAACAAACAATGAGTTTTTTACCAAAGCTCTTGGTAACCCTGTTTGTAATTATTGCTGCAGGACCCTATATGATGCAGCAAATTATGGATTTCTCAGAGCGCCTGTATCGAAACATCCCGTTATATATTGGATGATTGAATGGAATTTACTGATGCTCAAATAGGTGCTTGGGTCGGCTCCTTCCTTTGGCCGCTATTTCGAGTGGCGAGTTTTTTAATGGTTATCCCTATTGTCGGGACTCAGCTGGTATCTATGAGGGTACGTCTGGGCCTTGCTGTTTTAATTACCTTAGTTGTTGCCCCCCTGCTACCAGCAGTGCCTCAAGTAGATGCGCTTTCATTTCACGCATTCTTTCTGACACTTCAGCAAGTTTTTATTGGGACATTACTGGGCTTTATGTTTGTCATGCTTATGCAGGTATTTGTTATTGCAGGGCAGATGATTGCAATGCAGATGGGTTTAGGTTTTGCCTCTATGATAGACCCGAGTAATGGCGTGTCGGTTGCCGTTCTATCCCAAATATATTTAATTGCCGTAACGCTTATTTTTCTTTCGATGAACGGACATTTGGTTATGTTTGAAGTCTTGGTTGAAAGTTTTAAAGCGTGGCCAATTTCAACCAATATTATAGGTGAAGGTGGTTTTGGTATTGATTTGCTTTGGGAAATGCTGATGCGTATGACTTGGTTATTTGTTTCAGCCTTGCTTGTTGCCTTGCCTTTAGTTACAGCAGTGCTAATTGTTAATTTATCATTTGGGATTATGACTAGGGCTGCGCCTCAAATGAATGTATTTTCTTTAGGTTTTCCTATTGGGATATTGTTTGGTTTGCTGATTATATGGGTTAGTACGAGTGGGTTGGTTCCGCAATTTGAAAAAATCAGTGAACAAACTTTTCTTTTTCTACGTCAGATTCAAGAGGCTGGGTTAAATGGCTGAAGGCGGTCAAGACAGTAGTCAAGACAAATCCGAGGAACCCACCGGTAAACGTATTGAGAAATCCAGAGAGGAGGGGCAGGTTCCCCGATCGAAAGAGCTCAATACGACGGTCATTTTAATGGTCGGTTCAGGTGGGTTGCTGATGTATGGTGGTCAGGTAGGTAATTCCATCAAAAATATTATGCGCACTAGCTTTTCTTTGCCTCGTGAAGTGCTTTATGACACGAACCAAATGGGGCTTTACTTAATGAATGCGGCGATAGAGGTCGCAACTGTTTTACTTCCTTTTTTATTTGTACTGTTTCTTGCTTCTATTGCTGGGTCAATTGTTCTGGGTGGCTGGTTGCTTTCAGCAAAAGCTATGGCGCCAAAATTTAGCCGGATGAATCCTTTAAAAGGTCTAAAGCGGATGTTTGCTTTAAAAGCTTTAGTCGAGCTTTTGAAAGCTGTCGCAAAAGTGAGTGTGGTGCTATTTTTTGCTGTTTTAATATTGAACTCCCGAACTGAAGAATTATTAGGCTTAGGTCAGGAGAGTGTTGTTCGTGCGATGGCGCATTCCGTTCAGATACTCGGTTGGAGTTTCTTTTATTTGAGTTGTACGATGATTGTGATTGCGATGGCTGATGTGCCTTTCCAGATTTATGACCATCACAAAAATCTTAAAATGACGAAACAAGAAGTCAAAGATGAGTATAAAGATACCGAGGGTAAGCCTGAAGTCAAAGGTCGAATTAGGCAGCTGCAACGAGAGGTTGCGCAGCGTAGAATGATGGCTGATGTGCCTGATGCTGACGTCGTTATTACTAACCCCACCCATTATGCTGTCGCTTTACGTTACAATCCGGAGGTGGATGCTGCGCCAGTTTTGTTGGCTAAGGGGAATGATCAAACCGCATTGAAGATTCGTGAAATTGCAAAAGCAAATGATGTAGAGATTGTTTCAGCTCCACCTCTGGCGCGCTCTGTTTACCATCATTCTGAAATAGGGCATGAAATTCCAAGTGGCTTATATATGGCCGTTGCTCAAATTCTGGCTTATATATTCCAGTTAAAACAATTTCGTCGGCGTGTAACGCCAAGGCCTGAAATGCCTGATTTTCCTATCCCTGATGAACTGCGTTCTGATCAGTGATTCTGTTATAATTATGTTTTAAAACAATGTGTTGTGTTTGTTAGGTTTGATTCTTGCTTGTTAGTGGTTCTATATCTTGTGTTTGTCATAAAAATGGCAGTTTCAAGTCCGTTTATCAAGTGAGTGATGATTTTTAGAGCCTATGCAGCAAGCAGCAGTATTTCAACAATTTAAAATAATTGCGAAAGGGAATATAGCTATTCCATTGGTGTTAGTCGCAATTCTTGGCATGATGATCTTGCCTGTTCCTGCATTTCTACTTGACCTATTGTTTACTTTTAATATCGCCTTAGCGCTTGTCGTTTTATTAGTATGTGTTTATTCCCTTCGTCCAATGGATTTCTCAGTTTTTCCAACGATTCTACTTGTGTCGACCTTGATGCGACTGGCTTTGAATGTCGCGTCTACGCGGGTTGTGCTACTTGAAGGGCATGAAGGCGGTGATGCAGCTGGTAAGGTTATTGAGGCTTTTGGTGAGGTCGTTATTGGTGGAAATTATGCAGTAGGTCTGGTGGTATTTGCCATACTCATGATTATTAACTTTGTTGTTGTTACAAAAGGTGCAGGGCGGGTATCTGAAGTAAGTGCTAGATTCACTCTGGACGCGATGCCTGGAAAACAAATGGCCATAGATGCTGACTTGAATGCCGGCATTATTGAGCAGGAAGACGCGAAAATTCGACGTGAAGAAATTGCTACTGAGGCCGATTTTTATGGTTCTATGGATGGTGCCAGTAAATTTGTTCGTGGTGATGCTGTTGCGGGTTTAATGATTCTAGCAATCAATATTATCGGTGGCTTGAGCATTGGTATGATGCAGCATGATCTGGAATTCAGTGATGCAATGGAAAAATATTCATTGCTAACGATTGGTGATGGATTGGTTGCGCAGATCCCATCCTTATTACTTTCTACTGCTGCTGCAATTATGGTGACTCGTGTAAATAGTTTGCAAGACATGTCGACCCAAGTCGTCAATCAAATGTTTTTGTCCTCGAAGGCCTTATATGTTGCTTCGGCGATTATAATCGTCATGGGTTTGGTTCCAGGTATGCCTCATTTCGTTTTTATTGGGCTTGGGGGGCTTTTAGGTGGTCTAGCTTGGTATGGTGATAATAAGAATAAAAAAGGAGAGGGGGAACAGGAGGCGACAGTATCACGAAGCCCTAATGGGGCTCAGGCTCAATCTAGCGGGACGCCTGCACCTGTTGATCCAAATTTGCCCGGTTCGGTTGATGGTGGTACTGAATCTCATAAGGAGTTAGGTTGGGATGATGTTTTGGCTGTCGATATTATTGGTTTGGAAGTCGGGTATCGTTTAATTCCTTTGGTTGATAAATCTCAGGGGGGGCAGCTTCTTGGGCGTATTAAAGGCGTCCGTAAAAAACTATCGCAAGAATTAGGTTTTCTGATGCCTTCGGTTCATATTCGCGATAATTTAGATTTAATGCCCAATGTTTATAGAATAACGCTAATGGGGGTCACGATAGCTGAAGCCGAGATTCATCCTGAGCGTGATTTAGCTATTAATCCTGGGCAGGTTTTTGGAAAAATTGATGGAATTGATGGACGTGATCCAGCGTTTGGTCTAGATGCTATCTGGATTGAAACAACCCAAAAGGATCATGCTCAAACTTTAGGTTATACCGTGGTTGATTCTAGTACTGTGGTCGCTACACACCTTAATCAAGTGCTTCAGAAGCATGCTAGTGAGCTAATCGGGCATGAAGAGGTGCAGCAATGGTTAGATCAATTAGCTAAAGCATCGCCAAAACTATCTGAAGAATTAGTCCCTAATACCATTACGGTTAGCCTGCTGTTAAAAGTATTGCAAACTTTGCTGTTAGAAGATGTGCCAATTAGAGATATGCGATCTATTGCCGAGTCATTAGTCAATGTAATGCCTAAAAGTGTTGATGCTGTGTTATTGACTGAGGCTTGTCGTCAAGGAATGAAGCGCATGATCGTGCAAGGTATTTGTGGTGCAGAACCAGAAATACCCGTTATTACCCTTGAGCCAGAGTTGGAACAGCTCTTGCTTAAGTCTGTACAGCAGTCACAAAAAACTGGCGTTAGTGATGAGATGGGCTTAATGCTTGAACCTCGGATTGTAGAGTCATTGCAACGTTCTTTAGCTGATTCAGCTCAACGTCAGGAAATGCTAGGTAAGCCCGCTATCTTACTGGTCTCTGCGCCATTAAGGCCAGTGTTAGCGAAGTTTGTGCGTTTTGGTAATGAGCAGCTTAGAGTGCTCTCTTATCAGGAAGTACCAAGTAACAAACAAGTCACTATCGTTTCTACGGTGGGTCAATAAATTGACGAAATGTCTGATGAATAATATCTGGTAGGTTACTATGAAAGTGAAACGTTTTTTATCGGAATCTATGCAAGATGTACTTCGCATGGTGAGAGAAGACTTAGGTCCAGATGCTGTTATCTTATCAAATACAAAAGTTGATGGAGGTATAGAGCTTGTTGCGGCTTTAGATTACGAAGAAGAAATGGCTCCAGAAAGTGATATAGCGTCAAACTTTATTTCACAGGGTGAGCCAACCCCTTCTCAATTAGCACGTATGCATGCTGATAAACATGTAAAGTTACAAAGAGAAATGGATAGTGCCCGAAGAAAAATTGAGAATGTAAAGTCTACACGAAATAAAAATGGTTTGGCGCGCAGCGAACAGTTAAAGCCAAATATGAATGATGAAAAAATAAATGGACCTATAGAGCATTCCACTGAGCGCAAAGATTCTGAATGGGCTGAGTTATCAGATATGCGCGCTGAGATTATGGAAATAAAAGGTATGATTAGTCGTCAGCCTTCGAATAATGAATCACTAAAAAAGTCTAGGGCCACAAGCCTTCTTCAGCAACAGGTTGAAAAAACTCTTCAATCCTTATGTTTATCTATTCCAATTCAAAAATCACTAGTTGAATCGATTAAAGGTCAATTAGATTTTGAAAGTGCATGGGATAAAATTGGCCGTCAAATCGAAGGTGCGGTTTCGGTAGAGCGAACTGAGATTATTGATCATGGGGGTGTTATTTCGTTAGTAGGCCCTACAGGTAGTGGCAAAACGATGACAATAGGGAAAATGGCAGCGCGTTATGTAATGAAGTATGGTGCTGATAGTATTGCTTTGGTCACAACGGATCGTTACCGGATTGCAGCGCACGAACAATTGAAAGTCTTTGGCCGTATTTTAAACGTTCCGGTTCATGCTGTTGATGAAATGAATAGTCTTGATACCATTTTAGACAGCTTAAGTCATAAAAAAATGGTGCTAATTGATACGGCAGGTTTAATGCATTCTGATGCTTGTTGGTCGGAGCAGTTACAAGAAATGAAACTATCCAAGCATGATATAAAAAGTTATTTGGTTGTTTCAGCGGTAGGGCAATACCAAGTTATGTGCTCAAATTATTATAATTATAAAGTGGTTGGGCTATCGGGTGCTATCATTACAAAGGTTGATGAGGCTGTTAGTTTAGGTGAAGCTTTAAGTTTTTTGATTGATACCCGCCTAAAAGCCAGTTATTTTACTGATGGGCAACGAGTTCCGGAAGATATTCACTTAATGAAAAAACAAGATTTATTTGAGAGGGCTCAAGCCTTGTTGAATAGTTCAGAGCGATGGGTGACAATCAACTCAAGCGAGAAAGGATTAGATCAAGATTCATTTTTGTTTCATACCGCTTAAGGTAATAAACTAAATAGTAAAAAAATCGTGATATTTATTTATTCACGGGTTCAACCAATATCTGCAACGAGCTTAATGTTTGTTGCTAGTAGTAAAGAGGGTGCAAACCGGTATGGCGAATTCTAGCCCGGTTCAAGTAATTGCTGTCACTGGTGGTAAAGGCGGTGTCGGGAAAAGTAATGTTTCAATAAATTTATCGCTCATGCTTTCTCAAATGGGGCGTCGAGTAGTGCTTTTAGATGCCGATTTGGGTTTGGCAAATATTGATGTCCTCCTTGGGCTTACGTCAAAACGTAATATTGCTGACGTTATTAATGGGGATTGCTCGCTACGTGATGTGATGCTGGATGGGCCTCATGGCGTTAAAATAGTTCCTGCTTCCTCGGGGACGCAAAAGATGGTTGCATTAAACCCGATGGAGCATGCGGGATTGATTAATGCTTTTAGTGAAATTTCTCATGACCTTGATGTGTTAATTGTTGATACCGCAGCTGGGATTTCGGATGGCGTTGTTTCCTTTTTAAGGGCTGCTCAAGAAGTAATTGTTGTCGTATGTGATGAACCCACTTCGATTACAGATTCTTATGCGCTGATTAAGCTCCTAAACCGTGATTATGATATGCATCGCTTTCGTGTACTTGCCAATATGGTGAGAAGCCAAGACGAAGGAAGGCATCTTTTTGCAAAACTTACCAATGTTACCGAGCGATTTCTAGATGTTGCACTACAGTATATAGGTGCTATTCCTTATGATGAGGCTGTCAGGAAGGCTGTTCAGCGTCAGCGTGCAGTGACAGATGCTTACCCAAGAGCGAAAGCATCGATTGCATATAAGGCACTTGCACAAAAAGCAGATAGCTGGCCTTTGCCATCTTCTCCGCGAGGACATCTTGAATTCTTTATAGAGCGACTGGTACAGGCTTCACCGAATTAAACTACAATAAATATCATTCATGTCTTATCGTTTGTTAATGATTAAAGGGTTTTGATATATGACTGATGTAACCCATAAAAATACTAACTATCAGTAATTTTGATGTATACCGATATTCAAATAAAACATGCCGACGATTTAATTCGGAAACATGCTCCACTTGTAAAACGAATTGCGCATCATTTGATCGCGCGTTTGCCATCAAATGTTCAGGTAGATGACCTGATTCAGGCCGGTATGATGGGGTTGCTAGAGGCGTCTAAAAAATATGAAGCTTCGAAGGGTGCTGCGTTCGAAACTTATGCAGGGATCCGAATTCGCGGTTCAATGATGGATGAGGTTCGCAAAGGTGACTGGGTACCTCGGTCAGTGCATCGCAATTCCAGACGAATTTCTGAAGCTATAAAAAAGATTGAAGACCGAGAAGGGAGAGATGCTCAAGACGAAGAAATTGCTCATGAGTTAGAGATGACGCTAGATGAGTACTTCTCGTGCTTGAAAGATAGTAACGGTGGGAAATTGTTCAGTTATGAAGAGCTTAGTGAACAAGGTGATGTGGTTAGTGACACGCTTGTTGGTGATACCTCTTCGCCCGATCGCTCATTTCAGGATGCTTCATTTAAGTCTCATTTAGCGAATGAAATTGACACGCTTCCTGAAAGAGAGCGGCTCGTATTATCTTTGTATTATGAAGAGGAATTAAACTTAAAAGAAATTGGGCTGATTCTTTCAGTCAGTGAATCACGAGTTAGTCAAATTCACTCCCAGGCTGCGATTAGGTTACGCTCTAGGATGACAGCTTGGTTATAAACCTTTTCTTGTAAAAACAGTGCTTTAATTTATTTACCAGCTAAGCTAAAACAAACGAAAGAAAACTGATTAATTTTAATTGATCAAGAAATAACAGATTTGATGGTACTTATCTGGAAGTCATTAGGTAAGTGCAACAATTGTTAAAAAAAACTGGCCACCTTAAGAACTGCGACTAGACTTGTTTTTAGGTATTTAATAGTAATTTCGGGTATCGACATGAGTGGAGGTCGACTTGAATAAAGATATGAAAATCCTGGTTGTAGATGATTTTTCTACAATGCGGAGAATTATAAAGAATTTATTACGGGATCTTGGTTTTGCGAACACAGATGAGGCTGACGACGGTAATACAGCCTTACCTATGTTACAAACAGGAAAATATGACTTTTTGGTCACGGACTGGAATATGCCTGGTATGACAGGGATTGACCTGTTAAGGAATGTTCGAGCTGATGAAAGCCTTAAGACCCTGCCTGTTTTAATGGTAACAGCAGAGGCTAAACGAGATCAGATTGTTGCTGCTGCTCAAGCGGGCGTAAATGGCTATGTTGTTAAACCATTTACAGCTGCGGTGCTGAAGGAAAAAATTGATAAGATATTTGAGCGTATCGATTCATAATTTAAAGGCGCAGCATGACAAATAAGAAACCATTAGATGATGCGGCAGTACTTGGGTTTGAAGATCAACTCAAAGCGCAGGCAAATCAGTTAAAAGATCTGGTCGATAGTGGTGACGTTTCGGGTGCTTTAGCGATTATTTCAGAGCTAAATGAAACTCGTGATAAAACACTATACCAAGAAGTAGGGCGCTTAACGCGTACATTACACGAATCGATTCGAAATTTTCATATTGATACTGCTAATTCTGCTACAAATGAGGAAGCTTCCAAAATAGAAGATGCCTCTGATCGCTTGGCTTATGTGGTCGATATGACCAATAAAGCAGCCAATAAGACATTAGATTTAGTTGAAGAAACTATGCCGTATGCATCAGGCATCAGTACAGAAGCTAAACAGCTAAAAGAGGACTGGTCACGTCTTCAACGGAAAGAAATGAAGCCTGACGAGTTTCGCCAATTAACCTCGAAAATGGGGACTTTTCTTAGCAAACTATGTAATGACTCCGATAAAGTTTACTCTAATTTATCTGATATATTGCTAGCTCAAGATTTTCAGGATTTGACAGGGCAGGTTATTAACCGGGTTACTACCTTGGTTAAGGATGTTGAAGAAAATCTGGTTAAGTTGGTCACTATGGCAGGTAAAGTTGATCAGATGACCGGTAATGTCCAGCAAGAAGTAAAACAACAAGAAACAAATATGAAAGGCGAAGGTCCGCAAATACATGCAGAGGCACGGGATGATGTTGTTTCTGGTCAGGATGATGTGGATGACTTGCTTTCAAGTCTAGGATTTTAAGGGGCGTAAAATGTCGAGTGAAGACGACGAGATACTTCAGGACTTTCTGATCGAAGCGAGTGAAATACTTGAGCAGCTTTCGGAACAATTAGTTGAACTTGAACAAAACCCTGAAGATATGGACTTGCTTAATGCAATATTTCGTGGGTTTCACACTGTAAAAGGCGGAGCAGGTTTTCTTCAATTAGACGCTTTAGTAGGTTGTTGTCATATAGCAGAGAACGTATTCGATATACTCCGTAACGGTAAGCGAAGTGTTGATGCAGAATTGATGGACGTCGTGCTTCGTGCACTTGACGCAGTTAATGAAATGTTTGGAGAGGTTCGTGCTGGTGATCAACCCACTCCAGCTGATCCGCAATTACTACAAGATTTAGAAAAGTTTGCTACGCCTGCTAGTGCTGCTGCACCAACACCTGTTAATCCTGAGCCTGTTGCGCCTATGGTTACAGAAGCAACTGCCGAGTCTATTGTTGAAGCACCTGCGGCAGATGAAGGTGATATCACCGATGATGAATTTGAACAGTTACTTGATGCGCTAGATGGGGCAACTCCAAATACGGCCTCAACTCAAGAGCCGAGTGTTACTGAAGACTCAGCTTCTGGTGATGAAATTACTGATGATGAATTTGAAAAGTTACTTGATGACCTTCATGGTGAGGGACAATCTATAAGCCCTTCAGGAGAAACCGCAAGTGCCCCTGAACCGGCGTCAGGTGATATAAGTGAAGCAGAGTTTGAGAAATTGCTTGATGATTTACATGGGGAAGGACAATTTAATTCAGAAAAAGTGAGCAGTGATACGCCTGTAGAACCTGTCGCGAGTGCGCCGCCCCCCCCAGTTGAAAATAATGATTCCGGTTTAATTACAGATAATGAATTTGAGAGCATTCTAGATGATTTACATGGTGCTGGTAAGTCACCCACTTCTGCGTCGCCTCCTAAGTCTGAATCGGCTCCTATTGCTCCGCCACCAGCACCTAAAGTCGAAGCGAAACCAAAAACTGTTGCGAAACCAAAATCCAGTGGTCAAAAAGATGGTATTGCGACTGAAACAACAGTACGAGTAGATACAAAACGCCTTGATGACATTATGAATATGGTCGGAGAGTTGGTTCTTGTAAGAAACCGCTTAAAACGACTTGGGGATGCCAGTACTGATGAGGCAATGCAAAAAGCTGTTTCTAACTTAGATGTGGTAACAGGCGATTTACAGTCGGCCGTGATGCAAACAAGAATGCAGCCCATCAAAAAGGTTTTTGGCCGCTTCCCTCGTGTTGTAAGAGACCTTGCTCGAAACCTCAAGAAGGAAGTTAATCTTGTATTGGTTGGTGAGGATACAGATCTAGATAAAAATCTAGTTGAAGCGCTATCTGACCCTTTGGTTCACTTGGTTAGAAATGCTGTTGATCACGGTATTGAGATGCCAGATGTTCGGGCTCAAAATGG
>CAJWBJ010000023.1 GCA_913020495.1 uncultured Oleiphilus sp. | reverse complement strand
ATTAAAGACACCAAACTAACCAACTACGAAATTCTAAAAACCACTCAAAGTCAGAGCCAATATTATGTATTGCTCGCTATGTCACGCTCAGCCTTCGTGAAAGACAAACTAGATCAGTTAACAGAAATCAGCAGCAAAATAGACCTCGAGTTGCACCAAGTAGACAAGAAAAATAATTTGCTTCAACTTGTTAGCTATAACAACGCCATTCAGTTAGCGGATCAGGCTCGGCCTTTGATCTACCTGATCCACGCTGCTGACTCACAACAGAACAAACAAAGCTACCTTGAAACATATCGAGACTATGAGCAGAAAGAAAAGCGACTATCCGAAACCACAAAATTCTATTTAAAATCCGATGCCTCATTATCGCCGCTTGTCCATCAAATAAAACGGGTGTTGCAAACCAATGGCTTTCAGGTTGGCGACCGTGCCAATGCCGATAGCATACTAGAAGTCAGAGGCAGTATTGAAGAAGCAGAAATTTTCTCGGCTAAAACCGTTAAGATCAATTTTGATGTGTTGGTAAAAACTAATGCTGGGCAATTGGTGAGCAGTAAGAGTTATAAGCTTAGCGGTGCATCAGTTACAAGTTTTAAAGCCGGAAAACAGAATGCCATGAGTAAATTAACTTCTCAGCTGAAAGATAAATCTGGTGTTTATACGATGCTGGGTTTAGGACAATAAATTTAAATAAAATAAAACGATAAACAGGAAGGGTAATCATCATGAAGAAAATTTGGCCAATTATTTTTACGACGGGTAGCGCCTTGCTACTTTCGGGTTGCTTAAGCAATCCGGTAAAACTATCTGACTATTCCGCAAGGCAGCTCATAGCTACTGACCCTCTACCGACTAAACAAGAAATTAAAGCAGACAGGGCACGTGTTGTTATTTTTGAACCTAAAATAAATGGCAACAAAGTCGCGACGAAGGCCAAGCTAGACGAAGGTGTTGCGGTTGCTTTAGATGAGCATATTTCTGAAACCGGCACTGAAATTATTGACCGTAGCATTGCACAAACACTTAAAAAAGAACTTCAGCTTGCAGAAATAAAAGGCAAGTCTGAGTATACCGGTCCTAATATTGCCGACTATGCTATTACTGGGAAAATTACCGAAGCAAATCTGGATTCAAAGTTTGTGGCAGCATCTCAGTGGCAAAATGAAAAAGGTGAAACGTACAACTCGCCCGCACATTGTAAATACACCGCTAATGTCAAAGCTAGTTTACGTATTTATAAACTTCCTGCTTTACACTATTTAAAAACGATTATTATTGAAGATGCTGAGCGCATTTCTAAAGATCCTAAGGGCACAAAGTGTGCGTTGAAACAAGATGATAAAAATACCCTCTTCCGGGAAGCGGCAAATGGTGCTGTGAAAAAAACACGTGAAGAATTCCAAAACTTCTTTGCCCCCAAGGCCTATGTATTAGAACGTCGCGCCAAAGAGGATGACAGTATTTTTAAAATATCGAAGGGTAAAGCTAATGGTTTTAACCCGGATGATAGCGTCAAACTTTATCATCTTGATACGAGTACCAACCCGCTGACCGGTGAAGCCAATGCGCATGAATATGAAATTGTGACGGGCACCATTTCCAACTTAGCCGGCGATCACCACGCCTGGGTATTGGTTGAGGATAAAAACGCCGCTGACCAAGTTAAATTAGGCGATTATGCGAAAGCTTTTTATGAAAAAGGCATGTTTGAAAGCGCCATGAACTTTGTTGAAGATGTTGCAGCTACAGCTGATCAGTATTCGGGAGGTGGGGCGACTAAGGTGAATACTCCGATGGCTGCTGTAGGTGTGTCCGGTAGAACAACTTCTACGATTACAGGGGTGCCATTTTTGGCATCGCAAGTTTGGGAAGGGTCTTATTACTGTAATAAGGTAACTAGACCTCTGCAAGTACGCATCAAAGACGTGGATACAAAAGGTTATGATACTGATTTAGGGCTTGCTCATGATGTTAACGCTGTTTTCCAATTTGAACATGTTTCAAGAGATGGCAACATAACAGGCGCATTTAACTTGCATGGTAAATATTACCCTGAAAGTCAGCGTATGGTTTTTTCACCCGGGCGGTGGATTAAGCGCCCTTCTAACTATTACACCATAGGGCTCGAAGGGAAAGTCACGGCTGATGGCCGCTTCAGTGGGAATATACCCAATAATAGAAATTGTAGAGGGTTCGAAACTTTTTTAAAACGCTAACCGACTAAAACCAACGGGGTCAGACTCACTTCGGAAAACCAACGGGGTCAGACTCGAAAACCAACGGGGTCAGACTCACTTGATTTATATATGGAGCCATTTTGGCTTCGTATGTTCAAGTGCTAGTTATATCTTACTTGAAGTATTTATAAGACATACTATATGCCTACAGTATTAAGAATTGGGCCTTTTCGTTTCTTCTTTTATAGTAATGAAAATGGTGAGCCAGCACATATTCATATACAGCGAGAAAATATGCTCGCTAAGTTTTGGTTGAAGCCAGTCGCTTTAGCAAGTTCAACACGTTTCTCTCCGAAAGAGTTACGTAAACTTCAGCAACTGGTTGTTGAAAATAAACAAGTATTTTTGGAGGCTTGGAATGAGCACTTTAGCAGTTGAACTACACCCTCAAGCTCAAACAATTAAATGTACCGAGGCTGATTTAATTGTTGAACTTCTTGATGGGCGAACTATTTCTGCGCCATTAGTTTGGTTTCCTCGCTTATCTCAAGCGACTCAAAAGCAACTTGATAATTGGGAGTTACTTGGTGATGGCGAAGGGGTTCACTGGCCAGAAATAGATGAAGATCTGAGCATTGCTGGTTTACTATCAGGTACGCATTAATCGAACTAACGGGGTTAACCAATAGGGCCAGACTCGCTTGAAAATTATTATAAAACGCAACATTAGAGAATAAGTTAGCAGAACAATCATCAGCCAAATGACAAGGAGGTCAGCATGGCAAGATTACCTCGGTTTGTAATACCGGGTCACCCCCAGCATGTCATTGTAAGAGGAAATAACCGAGAAGCTATTTTCTACGAAAATGAAGACTACACTTTTTACCTAAATAAACTCAAAGATGCCTGTAAAAAGCATGACTGTGGGTTACATGCTTACGTTTTAATGACGAATCATGTGCATTTACTGATAACGCCTCAAGTTGAAAACGGAATTTCAAAACTCATACAGATGATAGGGCGCTATTATGTTCAATACTTTAACCATAAATACCAGCGGACAGGTACGTTATGGGAGGGAAGGTATAAAGCCTCATTAATCGATACAGAGCGATATTTATTAACGTGCTATCGCTATATTGAACTTAACCCTGTCAGAGCAAATATGGTGGTCCATCCCGCTGATTACCCTTGGTCCAGTTATTCTTGTAATGCCCTAGGGGCTGAAAATGCATTGATAATAGCCCATTCAGAATATATATCTTTATCGAATACAAATAAAAATAGACAATCTATATATAGGGGATTATTTGAGCAACACATTGATAGCAGGACAATTGAAGAGATTCGAGCTGCAACCAATAAAGCTTGGGTATTAGGTAGTGAATATTTTAAGGCTCAAATTGAACAAAAAACAGGAAGGCCGAGCCAACCTAGAAAAACGGGTGGAGATAGGTGCTTTGACAGATATCGCCAGTTAGTTTGATTATCTATCGAGTCCGACCCCCGTTGGTTCATTTTGAAGATGTCTTTGGTCTAGGTTCTGTTATAGTACTGCCGTTAAATGTTCAATCTACTTATTTTCATACAATTTACATATACACCGCTCATATATGTAGGTTTTTGTTCTTTGAGCGTGTAGTAGGATTTAAATGAAAAAATTAGCTATAGGTATCTTATTAATAACATCTTCAATTACAGCTTTGGCAGACTCAAATTTATCCGCTGAATTGTTACTGGGTAGTGCTGACCAGAAAACGAATTTTGAAGGATCTAAATCTATTACAGGTGACGATTTTTCAATTGGTATTCGAGGGACTGTTACATTCAATGAGAATTTTGAATTGGAGCTTGCGTATCAAAATTATGGTGAAGCAGAAGATTCTTTCAATGGCGGGTACGGCAATACAATTTCTGACAAATCTACAGTTAAAGCTTTCTCGTTCGGTGTAAAAGGTTTGATTCCGCTTAAAAATAAACTCTCTTTATTTGGGCGTGCTGGACTAGCGAGTTGGGATTTTGAAGTAAAAGAAACTGATTCACTTTCACCAGTTTTTGATTTTAACGGTGAGGATGATGGTGTGGATCTATATTTCGGTGCTGGTATTGAATATAGTATCCAGAAAACATGGTCTTTAGGTTTAGAGTACACATACATGGAGCTGGGACTTAATGTATCAGGTGTTAAAGCTGATCATGAGGTAACAAACTTGGGGTTATCTCTTGGCTATGACTTTTAAATGTTGGAAGAACCAACGGGGTCAGACTCGCTTGAAAATAGTCGTAAAGTGCAACATTAGGGATTAATGTCGCAGAACAATCATCAGCCAAATGACAAGGAGGTCAGCATGGCAAGATTACCTCGGTTTGTAATACCGGGTCACCCGCAGCATGTCATTGTAAGAGGAAATAACCGAGAAGTTATTTTCTACGAAAATGAAGATTATATTTTTTATCTAAATAAACTCAAAGATGCCTGCAAAAAGCATGACTGTGGATTACATGCTTATGTTTTATGACCAACCATGTTCATTTACTAATAACCCCTCAAGTAGAAAACGGCATCTCAAAACTCATACAGATGATAGGGAAGGTATAAGGCCTCATTAATCGACTCCGAGCGATATTTATTAACGTGTTATCGCTATATTGAACTTAACCCTGTCAGAGCAAGTATAGTCGTCCACCCCGCTGATTACCCTTGGTCCAGCTATTCTTGTAATGCTCTAGGGGCTGAGAATGCATTGATAACAGCCCACTCAGAATATATGTCGCTATCGAATACAAACAAAAATAGACAGTCTGTATATAGCGGGTTATTTGAGCAACATATTGAGAGCAGGACAATTGAAGATATTCGAGCTGCAACCAATAAAGCTTGGGTATTAGGTAGTGAATATTTTAAGGCTCAAATTGAATAAAAAACAGGAAGACCGAGCCAGCCTAGAAAAACGGGTGGAGATAGGCGCTCTGAAGGATATCGCCAGTTAGTATAAATATCGATCGAGTCTGACCCCGTTGGTTCCTTGACCAAAGAGAAAAAGTTTTCGTGTTGAAAACTAAAGAGATCCGCGCTGACTATTAAAGTCAAAAGCTCCTTCGTTTGTTATCTTACGAAGATTCAACAATATCAATGACTTCCCTTGTTCGCGCGAGCCCTTCATCGGGGTTTGCATATAAACTTTCAGAGCGTAAAACATCCCCCTGTATGTTAAGTACCACCCAGCGACAATTGTCCAAAGCATCTTCCACAGGTATTAGGGCTTTTGCTGTTTTGTTTGATACCGGAATCATACAACAAACGAAACTTTGGTCGACCAGTTTACGTGTTGTCTGATATTGCAAAAAATGTCCGAGTGCATAGGCCAAATTACTTTTTGTAGGGTGGTCGGGGTCAAAAATTACCACAAAAACCAATTTTTTCATTGATGCCGCTTTTTTGATGGCCTTTTCGATGCCGTCTTCAGGTTGTCGAAGAAATAAGTTGGTACTAAGTAAAGGGCAAGCCTGACTGTTTCCGGCAATCTGCTTGTGTATCGCACCTTGATCCTTTTCACTTTTGTGCGGATCTTCTCCGGCGATAATGGCAGACATTCGCTCCACGTCGGCACGAAGTGCATCCGTTTCTGCTCTATGGTAATTATAATCATTACGTTCATCTGCTAAGACATTCTCAAGGCGGGCCAATTCATCACGCACAGCTTCTAAAAGAATCTTGTTTGATTGAATTTTTTTCTTGTAAATAAGTTTGACGAACCAATACCCTAAGCCAAAGAACAACGCTGAACATAAGGCAAACAAAGTTGGCGATGTGGTGATTATTAGCCAGTTATCGGTCAAAAAAATCGTGATTTCGTTCAAGAGTTAATGACCTCCATTTTGATAAAACGGATACCTAACCTAGTGTCTTTTTATTAGGATAGGCTCATTTTCTGAAACATGCTTATATACGTGTAAAACAAACTAATGTGAGTCTATTTAGAATAGTAGTCTTTTTTAAAATAGGAAGAGTGCATTTTGGTATTCACCTAAAAAATTGACGACTATTAGACTGAGTGCCATTACAATTTGATATGTATTAAGATGCACCTTTATCGGTCTTCATTACATTGAATTTAAAAGGATTCACAGCAGATGTTTAATACTGCTCGATATCGGCACCACTTTATTTTACTGTGCCTTGTATCGCTTCTAACAGGATGTTTCAAAACCGCCCCCACTTTGCCTGATTGGGTTTCAAATAAGCCTCAAGACCATCAAAGTTATTATGCGACCGGGCAAGGCGTAAATTTGTATGATGCCGAGATGAATGCCCGTAGTGCATTAGCCGCAGACTTTAGTTCGACGGTGAGTGACCTCACTAAAATTTACACTGTTGATGATGGTAAATTCCAGCGTCAGATTTTTGAACAATTTACCTCTGTTGAAGTGTCTAAAGTTAGTCTTACCCATGCGAGTGTGATTCAACAAGAAGTCTCAGATCACCAATACTTTGTATTGCTGAGAATGATAAAGAGCGATTTGGCGGTACAGTTAAGACATGAATTAAAAGCGGAAGTCCGAAAAGCTGAGGTTGCGGTCAAACAAAGTAGTACGGAATCCTTTGAACAATGGTGGAAATTAAGGCAAGTATTACCCAGCATCAAGCACATCGCTCGAAATATTGCTTTATTGGAACAAATAGAAGGTGAGTCTTATACAAACGAGGCCAGACTGGTGACCGCCTATTTTGAAAAGTTTGATAAAAGTTATGGTTTGCGAGCGCTACAAATAAAAAACAAGACTCAAAATAAAAATATAAAAGAACTGATTAGTAAACAATTACAGCGTGAAAATATAGCCATTTCTGAAGCTTCATTTTGGCAAAGTCAGGATTATATTGAAGTAAGTGCTGAATATGCACACCAGAAAATTGGACAGGAGTTTTATGTTGATGGTGTGCTCTGGTTGCGTTTGAAATCATCCTCGGGCCAAGTGCTATCAGAGTTCAGTTTAAATGGACGCGGGGTGTCTTACAGTGGTGCAAAACAGAGCAAAGAGATGGCTAGTCAGGTGCTTTATAGCAAGCTAAAAAAAATAGAAATCATTATGAAATTAGTTGATTAGAAAACAACTTCTATATTCAAGGGATAGTGAACAATGCGGGTTATATTACAATACACTTTAATAGTATTCATGCTTTTTGGGTTAAGCGCTTGTAGTACGCTTAAACGCACTATCCTCGATTCAGGTACCAGCTACACACCGCCCCCGGAACGTCATTTACAGCCACTTGAAAGCTCAGATTGGACACCTCACCCGTCAGAACTGACTGGGCAGGCCATGAAAATTATCTGGAATATTGACAGTGATGTCAGAGATCAGCTCACGCTGACAGAAAGTATTAAGGAGGATGTTGCACATTATCTGAAAGCAGAAGGTATTCAGATAAAGGATCCTAAAGATAAAAAAACCAAGCATCTGATCGAGGAAATTGAACGAGCCCGAAGAAATGCCTCATCACTGAGTTTTTCTGAGGCGAATCATGAGGGAGAGCAAAAAGTACATTACTACGTCAAAGGTTCTTTAACCAAATCATCCTTGGAGCTCGAATATTCAGACCCTGTCTGGTGCCCATTTTGTGAAGGAAAGCGCTCTGGTTCGTGTGAATATGAATTGGAGTCAGGCCTTCAGATCGAAGTGTTGAGTCTTCCGTCTTTACAGCGTGTGAAGCACTTTAGTGTTCAAGGTGAAGAAAGTTATTCAGTCGATGTCTTTGGTCGGTGTGCCAGATACAATGCAACTTCAGAATCAGCAAACGGCTACCAGGAATCAAGATCAGACATTGTTGAAAACCTCGTCGATTGTAGTGGCAAATCATTAGAGAATTTTTTGTCGCCGCAAGCGTATATAGAAAAATATTTCAGTGATGGCAAGAAGCATATTTATCAAATTTCATCAGGCAGTGCCGCGGGTCTCAAGGAAGGTGATGATCTTGGGGTATTGAGGAAAAGCTCTGTTGGTGTGGTTAAATTAGGGGAAGCTCAGATAATAGCCGTACAACCTTACAAAGCTTATATCGCGGTGAATGATAAGAAGCTACTGGAGGAAATTCGTCTTCATGACCAAGTAAAAGTCGAATATACCGATTACACCTTAGGCTTGGCTTGCATCAGAATAGTGACTGAGCACTAGTTAATAAGAGAGAACGGGCTATTATCGCTCAACAAAGGAAAACTGACTATACCAAGACAGTTTGTACTTAATTGCCATCGGCACATCATTTGTAGATACATTAATGATCTAGGTCGACTTTAGTATGGGAAGTCCACTTTGTAGAAAGTTGCTCTGTTTATGGACTACACTTCATAGCATTCTTGCTTTATTCCCAATCCAATCAAATTGGGGTGAAAGGTAAGACTCCAAACCAGATAGCTCTCTTTAATTAGTATTGTGCTTTAGTTATTTCAAAATCACTTTTAACGATGATTTAACCCATGAGTTAAAACGGAAGGAGTAGCCGAATGAATGCTTTCCGATTAATGTGTTGCACCATCTTTTTAGTGCTTATTTCCAATTCTGTATATGGCAATGGCCCCATTTATTATTCCATTTCAACTATAAACTGGGATCCGTATTGGCTTATTTCTGACCAAAATATAAATGGTATTCTCAGCGATGTCATGAAAGAACTAGACCGTCGGCTGCCCTATTCATTTTTGGCCTCACAACCTCTTCCTATAAAGCGCGCAAAGTTAAAGTTTACACAAGGAGACACCATCATCGAGTGTTGCGTCAACATTACATGGCGAGAGTCATTAGATTCTGGAGGTAAGACGCTATGGACCGACAGCGTAATGGTTACAGAAGAAATAATTATCTTTCCTATTGGTCAAAGTTTTCCCGTGACCAGTATTGCTGACCTCAAAGGGAAAACCATAGCGACTATATTAGGTTACGGATATAGTGGAGATGATAAATTTATTCGACACGACGTACAGAACAACATCGCGCAGCTTAGAAGACTTGTATCGGGTAAAAGTGATGCCGCAATAATAGATCGTTTAGAGTTTTTTTACGTGCTAAAACATAAGCCAAAGGTGCAAGACATAAAAGACAAATTTGAGTTGGGCCCTGTTATCGGACAATCCACTTTAAAAATGAGAATACACAGTACGCGCTCTGATTTGCTAGCCCCAGTGAATCGAGTAATTAAAGAAATGAAAGTAGATGGCACTATAGAAAAAATCGTGAACAGCTATATCAATTAACTCTTTCATTCATCAGAGTCAGCTCACAGCTCCATCAGAAATAAAAGTGTCAGATCTAAATGGCACTTGCTTGAGCTTTTAAGAGTACCCATGTTTTAACACCTCTGCTCGTGTCAGACAGTTGATTTCACAAAAGTGCCAAAGCTGACATCTGGTGGTTGAGTTCATTACTCCTCTAAATCGACCTAACGATCGAATAAAGCTATAACTTTAGTGTCTGTTTAGGTGCATATAGCGTACATAATTAAAGCAGAGAATTGTCTCTCGTCCCGATAATTTGAATAATAAAACTGCTGTTGAAATTTTCAAACTTAGCTGGTTACCAATGACCCCAAGCTCACTTATAGAATTACGGTAGTGAGGTTACTTTGAGTAAACGCCTTTCAAAAGGCCGTCCAATAGCTTTTCGTACGTTCCATCTTCTCGTATCGATTTCAACCCTGTATTCAATATATCTCGTATTTGTTCGGATCTTTTATTTACTTTTGGAAACATCACTAGTCCACTTGTTGTATTTAACGCGCGTGGATGAAAGTTGAGCTGGTGAGCCACATGGGGTGCAAATTTAGTATGTAACAGTTCCATACCCGTTACAGTATTCATAGGGAAGATATCAATGCGTCCCAAAAGTAGTCGTTTGATATTTTGTTCATCGGTATTCACTTCTTCAAATAAGGCTTTATTCGTTTTTCTGAATGCAACGAGTTTATCGGTATAATGGTACCCCCTTGTCACACCTATGCTCATGCCAGAGAGATCACTCATTTCCTTCCAGTCAAACTCAGAATTTTTGTACTTATGATATAAAAAAGCGATAGTACGTTCTAATATCTCATCGCTGAGAAAAAAGTCCGTATCTCTTTCGTCGCTGTGTACCCACCAGCTAGTGGCATCATATCTTCCTAGTTTGGCTTCGAGCATAGCCCGCTTCCAGGGCAAAAAATCAAACTCGACTTTATGACCTTGACGAGCAAACGCCTCTTCGACCACATGACTAGCAAATCCCTTGTGAAAAGCAGCACTAGAACAATAAGGAACAAATTCACCAGTAGAAATTCGAAAGGTTTCGCTATTCACGCCTCCAGAAAGAGAAATTAAAATTAGAAATGAAAGTAGAATTTTCAAGGTAGCTCCTCCTCGATATCTAATAACAAGTATATTCTGAAGGTTAGTTGCTGTGAATAAATTAGCCAGTAATTCTTTAAAAATATGCTCTGATTCAATTAGCTTTATTCAGACACAAATTGGCTGTTCAAGGTACATTGAAGGTTAACAATACGATGTTTATGATGGAAGCAATTAAGCGGAACCTTACGCACTACGCACTATACCCTGCTCGACATTTTGTACCCTCAAAACTTGTCCAATGTTTAGACTACCTTGAGCATTGGTTTACCAACAAATAGCTTTGTTGTCAGAACTTGCCAGTTAGTATCATCCAGAAAATACCTAATTAAAACGTCAGTGTTCAGCAATTGTTGTCTATACATCAAAGTTCTGCCGTGACTCAGCCAGAAAAGGTGTCGTGAAATAAAAAACATCGTAAGGACGCTCTAACTGGCTAAAGTGTGGGATAATCCACGCCCTTATATTATCTCGGTAACCATACTTCATGCCTTTACTGTCTCTTACTGCTGTCTCGCTCGCTTTTGGCACTCATGTACTTTTTGATAAAGTTGATCTCACTGTTCACCGTGGGCAGCGTACGGGTATTCTGGGTCGTAATGGCGCTGGTAAATCTACCTTTATGAAAATGCTGGATGGGCAGCACATTCCTGACAGTGGCAAGCTATGGATTCGTCCTGGGGTTAAGGTCGGCTATTTAACACAGGATTTACCCGATGCTAACGAAGCCACGGTCTACGATGTAGTCTCAGATGGCTTGGCAGAAGTGGGTGCACTCCTGAAAGAGTATCACCACCTCATCATGGGGGATTTTGACGAAGCCAGCATGACCAAGCTAACCCGTGTACAAGACGAGCTAGAAGCGAAAGATGGTTGGAGTTTTGGTCAGAAGATCGATGCGATTATCGAAGCTTTGGACCTTCCTGCAGACACGCCTATGAAATCACTGTCAGGAGGTTGGCGCCGACGAGTCGCGATGGCGCGTGTGTTGGTGAGTGAACCTGATTTATTATTACTCGATGAACCGACGAACCACCTCGACATCCCCACTATTTACTGGCTTGAAAAACAGCTGGAATCTTTCCGTGGTGCACTGATGCTAGTCACGCACGATCGTGCTTTTTTGCAGCGCATGTGTACCTCAATTATCGAAATCGATCGCGGTAACTTACGCTACTGGGATGGTGATTATCAAGGTTTCTTGACGTTTCAAGCTGAGCAGTTAGCTGCCGAAGAAACCGCGAATAACCTGTTTGACAAACGTTTAGCGCAGGAAGAAATATGGATTCGTCAGGGGGTTAAAGCCCGCCGAACCCGTAATGAAGGCCGAGTACGTGATCTAAAGAAAATGCGTGATGAGCGTAGTCAGCGTCGCGAGCGTCAGGGTAAAGCCAATTTTGCTGTCGAAACCGCGAGTCGGTCAGGAAAAATTGTGGTGGAGGTTGAGAATTTATCGAAATCCTACGACGGACAGAAAATTGTGGAAGACTTCTCTACCGTTATTATGCGCGGTGATCGTATCGGCTTTATCGGTGCCAACGGTATGGGTAAGTCGACGCTGTTAAAATTGCTTCTTGGACAAGTTCAGCCCGATGAAGGCAGTGTCAAAATAGGCACCAAAATGGAACTTGCCTATTTTGACCAGTTACGCGACCAGTTAGACCTGAACAAAACCGTGATCGAAAATATGGCAGAGGGTCGGGAATTTATTACTATCAATGGAAAAGACCGCCATGTGATTAGTTATTTGCAGGATTTTATGTTTACGCCTGAACGGACTCGACAGCCGGTTAAAGCGCTTTCCGGGGGTGAACAAAATCGCTTGATTTTGGCGCGTTTATTCAGCAAACCCGCCAACGTATTAGTCTTGGATGAGCCCACCAATGACCTCGATATGGAAACGCTTGAACTACTGGAAGAAATTCTTCTGGAATTTGACGGAACCATCTTACTGGTAAGCCATGACCGTGAATTTCTCGATAACGTCGTTACCAGTTGTATTGTCTTTGAAGGCGATGGCGTCGTGAACGAATATGTTGGTGGTTACGCCGACTTTATTCGGCATGGAGGTAGCTTGCCGTCACTCAACAAAAAATCATTGGCAGATAAATAGAAAATTAGTGTTGAACTATTAACTGCAAAAGGTCAGTGATCGGGGCAGTATCACTCAGTGTGTTTTTTTGAGTAATCTGCCCGAGTCTAACTTATATAAACAAGTGTCGTTCAGTTAATCAATGCGTGCCAACCAGGCAAAGATTTCTAAGCGGTCGCCCTTGCCTTTTTGAAAATGAATACTCATTACTTTTGCTTTTAGCCTGACGTTAGTATCTTCATTAATATGACTAACAAGCATTGAATTCCCTGTGTCGTACTGAATCACAACTAATTCTTCTGATACGGCACTTTCTTTTTCAAAGGCTAATTGGATCGCTGCCCGTTTGATCGCTAGTTTTATTTGATCTGAGATAAGCCCGGATGCAACGGGGCGTTGTACTACGCCAATTGCGCCGTCATAGCCAAGATATTTTGGGTTTGTTAGCCATTGCTTATCGAGGATTGGCTTGGTACTAGCCTGATTTAAGTCACCATATAGCGCTACCCTGCTATACAAAGTACCTCGTGATAAGCAGCGGTCGGTTACTGCGTAAGATAAGCTTTCTTGTTCACCAGTGTCGACACTGCCATTTTGTTTTAAAACATTGTATCTAAAATAATCGCTATTTTTTTGTTGTAAATCTTTGTGAGCAACAATGTCCACACCGTACATATATTCAGCTTGTAGCAAGGCATTTTCTATAGATTTTGCATGTTGCTCTGTCGGTGTCGTTGCGCGATAGCTTACGCCTAGCATCGCAACTTCATCTTCAGTTGAGGGGGTGCATAACCATTTGGGTGAGCAGCTTGAAATATCACACTTTAAGGGTTCGCATTGTTGAAGATTGTTAGGGTTTTTCAATGAAGCGAAACTATATACATAGCCATTAGAGCGAATATCATCAATAAACTGTACGGTTTTACCGGCTAACTGAAAAGTTGTTGTTTCTTCACTCACCTCTTCCAAAATGTCATTAATATTCAAATCAGGCGCTAAATAATCAGCTAAACTTGCTACGGCTCTTTTTCGGCTTTTTGCCTTCGGCTTTTCACCACCAATATAGATGTCTCTGGCTAGCCCAAATTGGCCGACTCTGCTTTCATTGCCTACCCTGTTTTTACTGATAGGGTGCTCAAGCCAGCAAGCTTGAGTTAGAGGTTCAACAGGTGGTTTTGTTTCTTGATTTGCACAAGCGACTAACAATGTGGGCAGGGCAAGTAGGCAAGGTAGGCGAGAATATTTCATCAATCTTCAGGTCTCATTTAGTTTGATTATTAAGTTACCCACCTTGTCTTCTAGCTCGGCGAATTCATTGATAAAGAGAACATTCATTTCATAAAAATCTGCTTTGACGTTGTCGACGACATTATCAATTTTTTATGTGGGTACTTGAGGGCAGAATATACCAGCAGTCGGTCAAATTCTAGTCTGGCCAAAAATTGTGCTGCTCTAGTGCTTCAGCGCCCTTTTACCTTTCTATTTAATGATGGGCATATTCAGTTTTTGAAACAAATTTCCTGCAAATACTGCTTATTAATAGCTGATCAGAAACATCTAAATTATTTTTGTCTCAATTGATACCTCAGGCCTTCATATAAATTCGAACATAAAAATCCACTTAATATTAAAAATGAAAGGTATTTCAAATGACTGCTAATACTATTTTTTCAATCAACAATTTCAAAATAAAAAACACCTTGATTGCGGCAACACTGGTCTCTTTAGTTGGCTGTGGTAGCGGAGGCGGTTCTTCGAATGGAAGCGGCGGTAGTACACATCAGTCTTTATTTTCTGGTAATGAAACGGCGGCGACTGCCACGACTGAAAATTCAGAAGATATAGCGCGTGCAGCATCAGAAGGACTTACTCGTGCATTGGAAACGGAAGGTATGGCGCTTCCAATCGGTGCGGATATTGAAGAGGAAAACATCTTTAGTATATTTAATGAGTTGGTGAACGAACAAGATCTAAGCTTGCCAACAGCTTTTACACAAGTTTATCAAGGTGACTGCGGGGGAACAGAAAGGTTTACCGGGCCAGATTCAGAGCCATCGATAGGGTCCCGATTTACTGTTCGCATTGAATATAATAATTACTGTGAATCAGGAGGAATGATTACTGACGGGATGTATGAGTACACAGCAACATATATGGGCGGTGATAGCTTAGTCGATGCGAACTTTGTCTACGATGTCGACTATATTTTTGATTCACGGATTGTTTCATCTATAAATGTTGTCGCTCAATGTCAGGGTGAGCTTGATCGCTTTGATGCTGAAAACTGCACCATCACGAGTGACTTTGTTGGCGTTACTGGTGGCACTTACCGGATATCAAATGTTGATATTAATGGCAATTCACTAACCGCGACGGTTTATGAGTCAGTGTTGGGCAGAATAGAGATATCAGCAAGTAATTTGCACCAGTGTAGCAATGGAAATTTTGACTCAGGAACAATTTGGATTACTGATAGCACGGGCAGTGCAGTGATCAGTGTGACGTTCTCAAGCTGCGATGAATATGTGGTGACCTATCAAGGTGTTGCAAATACCTATTATCAGCTGAATAACTAAGTCATAAGAGGGGCTATTTCAATAGCCCCTTTGTCATCCATTCTGACTGTAAATACTAACTATGAAGACTACCCCGATCACGCTACTGCTTTGTTTGTTCTGTACCCTGTCTTTTTCGGGCCAAAGCAAGGCCCAAAAACTTTATGCCGACCTTGGTTTGAATAGCCAATATTTTAACTATGAAGAGCAAAACAATGAAGGTGTAATGCTGAATCGTGAAGAAGGCTATTTGAATGGGGGTACCATTGCTATTGGCTATAAGCCGACGATGGATACCGAGTGGCGCTTAAGTCATGAACGTTTATATGGTTCAGTTGACTATGATGGACTCACGCAAAATGGAAGCATGTTACACACACAAACAGAAGAAGAAATAAGCTTGTTTTCTATTCGTTTCAAGCAGAGCCTCGGTGAAGTATATGGCATTCCCGGGCTTAACTGGTTTGTCTCGACAGCCTTGAATCACCGACATTGGGATCGAGATATTCAAGCCACTTCCATGTCATTAGGATTAAGCGAAAACTACTCATGGAATGAATTCGACCTATCCATTGAGGCTAATTATAAGCTGTCATCAAAAAATATAATGATTGCACAAATTGGTTTCGCCATCGGTTTTAATGAAAAAATTGAAGTTGATTTACATAAAATCGGGGCGGGTAAACCAAGTTTTAATTTAGGTGATATTAAAGGAAAGCACGTCAATTTTGGCTACCAACGTTTGCTTGGTGATGCGTCTTCATTGTCGGTGTCCCTGACTTATCAATATTGGCATTTTGATCGTAGTGGTGACCACTCAATTACCACAGGGCCCCGTCGAATTACTATTTCTGAACCTGAGAGTGATACACACCGAGCTGGAATTTATATGCAATACCGGTCTGCGTTCTGAGTATTTTATATAAAAGGTAAGCAAAAATTTAATTGCTAAACCTTAATCACTTACGGGTGCATTTATAAATAATTGCTTTAGACTCTATGTAATAAAAAAGAGGCTTTGTCATTGGTTTATAACCGTGTATTTACGTTATTACTTTTTCTTTCTTTATTGGAAGGATGTGCCACTTCGTCTCTTTTTAATTCGTATCCCTCTCAAGCCCTATCATTTCAACAGGCTATTACGGCTTTCAGCTCTGATTCCTCGTTAACAGATTTATCAATATTGTCTGAGCTTAATGAAAAAAAAGACGACGCTGATGCGATGTTATATATGATGGAGCGTGGGCGAATTAATCAATTGAATGCTTCATTTTCAGATAGTAAGGCAGATTTTGAGTTTGTTATTGCAAATTTTGAAGCTCAAGACTTACAGCCCACACTATTATTTTCTGAGACAGTCGCTCAAGGTGCTTCTCTGGTCACGAATGATAATGCATTGCCTTATAAAGGGGCGGGTTATGAGCGTATTTTTACACATCACCATCAAGCGTTTAACTATTTAGGTGAGTATGATTTAGAGGGTGCGGGTGTTGAGTTTAGAAAGGCGGCACTAGAGCAACGAATTCTACTGGAAAAACACGAGAAAGAAGTCGCTGAGGCATATAGTTATGCAGAGGAGAATGATATTGATCTCAATACGCTTAGCGCAGAATTTTCAGGGTTGGACACCATCGCGGGAGCTGTAAAAAGCTCTTTTCAAAATGCTTATACATTTTATGCCTCTGCAGCATTTTGGGAAGCCACCGGAGAGCTGAATGCTGCCTGGGTTGATTATAAAAAAGCCTTCGAGATTAACCCGGGCAACCGTTTTTTAAAACAGGATATTGCCCGAGTAGCCAAAAAATTGGGAGAAAGCCCTAAACAAAAAAATTTAAATGAAGCCAAAGTTGGCCAAGGCTCTGTGGTGGTCTTTTTTGAAGAAGGCTTTATTCCTGCAAAAAGTGAAATTAACATACCTATCCCAACCTTTGATGGCGGTATTATCTCTTTAGCTTTTCCGTATTACGAGACCAAACGATGGCCCTCAAGTAAATCGCTTAAAGCAACTGATGAGGTGGGTAATGAGCTAGGGTCATCAGAGGTAGTGGCAGATGTTGGGGCTATCGCAGTGAAAGATCTGCAAGAACATTTGCCACAACGATTGGTGCGGCAGGTTTTAAGAGGGTATTCAAAATACCAATTACAAAAGCAGGCGGGTGATCATGCGGGGCCATTCGGTCAGTTTTTGGTGAATATTTATAATATTGTGTCTGAAAGTGCAGATAGACGTAGCTGGCTAACCTTGCCACACACGGCACAGGTGATGCGTTTTAATTTAGGAGAAGGTTTACGTGAAATAGGTTTATCGACAACAGCGGGCCAAGCTAAATTACTGCTTGATATAAAGGCAAATAAGACTATTTTTGTTAGAGTTGTTAATGTGGATGCCCAGTTGATGATGCAAGTATATTCATTGGAAATATAAGGAGAAGGAAATGCTAAAAATAAAATTAAAAATGGCTATTCTTACAGGTTTTTCAGTACTTACGCTCGGTTGCTCTGTTAATGAAACGGTGACGGTCGTTGTTCAGGATGATGGTAATTTAACCCAAACAATTGAGTCGAATAGTGACTTACTTGCTGAAAATTTAATGATTGCAGGGACTAAAACAGCTTTTGTTGGTGACTTGTTGAAAGCTCAGGTTGAAATTAAAAATGCATCAGACGAATTATTGAGTTTTCAATATAAATTCAAATGGTTAGATAAAAGAGGTTTTGAAGTCGGAATTGGCAGCCGGCCGTGGCACCCAATCAGCATTACTCCTTATGAAAGCAAAATGATTCAAGGCGTTGCCCCAAATCCGTTGGTAAACTCATTTACGGTTTTAGTTCAGGATTAATCGCTTGCTTACTATCAACGAAAGCTAAAATGGAGAAAATTATGAAATTTATACAGGTTTTTATCGTTATCATGGCAGCATTAGCATTAGCTTCTTGCTCAACTAAAATTTCATATGGTGATGCAACGTCTGTTGAAACAACGACCACGGGCTTTGGTTCAACAGACTTACAAACAATTGCTGAGAAGTTAGTGGATGATTTAATCACCTTTCCACCGGTTGTTCAGATGACCTCAGAGCGTCGGCCCGTTGTATTTGTAGATAAGATCAAAAATAAAACAACTGAGCACATCGATACAGAATCAATTACCGATACGATTCAAACGAAACTCCTACAATCAGGAAAGTTTCGTTTTGTTGATATGACAACAGTACAAGCAGTTCAAGAGCAAATGAAATTTCAAATGGATAGTGGCATGGTTGATTCAAATAAAGCCGCTGCATTTGGTAAACAAACGGGTGCGGAGTTTATGCTTTATGGCAATATGTCGAGTATCGTAAAACGTCGCAATGATACAAAAGATGTTTATTATAAGTTCACACTTAAGTTAGTGAACTTGGAAAGCGGTATTATAGAGTGGGCGAGTGAAAAGGAAATTCGTAAATCAAGTGAGAAAACCTTCTTTTTGAACTAACCGGTATGCTATATCGCTGATTTAGCCGTTTTTTAAAGTAAAGTTTGAACCTTAGGTGAGTCACCCGGCTCACATAAGGTATTTGGGTATCTAAAACCTCGCATCTGGTCATCCTTTAAACGAGCGACTATACTACGGCCATTTTTCGAATAATGACCTTAGTATTTATAGTTGTTTCTTATGCCAGACCAGCAATACGTTAAGAAAAAATTTGCTCAAGCCAGTATCGAAAGCATGTATCGTGTTTTTACGGTGCCAGAAGCGCCTGATTCGACTTTGAGTCGTATTGATCAGCATGTATCCAATAACTTAGCGGGGTTCATGCAGGATCATATTGTTGCCGTTGAGCATGATTTACAGGCAATGGAAAAAGACTTTGCCGATTCGAAAATACCTGAGAAGCCTACCTTCGTTTCTGAACATGCGCAGTTTCTGCTTGATAAGTTGGTCGCGCGTTCTGTTCATACCTCATCACCCAGCTTTGTTGGTCATATGACCTCGGCCTTGCCTTACTTTATGCTGCCGTTATCAAAGATCATGATTGCATTGAATCAGAATCTGGTGAAAACAGAAACGTCTAAAGCATTTACGCCGCTTGAACGGCAAGTGCTTGGTATGCTGCATCGACTCGTTTATGGACAAGACAGTGATTTCTATACCACATGGATGCATGATGCAGAATATGCATTAGGTGCGATGTGCTCGGGAGGCACTATCGCTAATATTACGGCTTTATGGGCTGCACGAAACTTGGCTTTTCCTCCGGAAGGAAATTTTAAAGGGGTTTCACATGAAGGTCTTTTTCGAGCACTTAAGTATTATGGCTATGATGGTGCAGCAATTGTTGTTTCAAAGCGTGGGCATTATTCGTTCCGAAAAACAGCCGACGTACTCGGTATAGGGCGAGACTATTTAGTTGCTGTTGATACGGATGATGATAATCGCATTGATCTTGATGCATTGCGTGAAACCTGTACCCGCCTGAAAAAAGATAATATATGTATTATTGGTATTGTTGGCATCGCGGGCACGACGGAAACCGGAAACATTGACCCATTAGAAGAAGTCGCCGAAATTGCACGAGAGTTTAAAGCACATTTTCATGTAGATGCCGCATGGGGTGGACCTACGCTGTTTTCCCATCGATACAAACATTTGTTGAAAGGTATTGAAAAAGCAGACTCCGTCACTTTAGATGCACATAAACAACTTTATGTACCAATGGGAAGTGGCTTGGTTGTTTTTAAAGATCCAAAGAAATTAAAAGCGATCGCGCATCATGCTCAGTATGTTGTACGCCGAGGTTCAAAAGACTTAGGAAGTACGACACTAGAGGGCTCTCGTCCTGGCATGGCGATGTTAATCTATTCAGGGCTTAAAATTATTGCCAAAGAAGGTTATGAGATCCTGATTGATCAGGGGATCAATAAAGCAAGAACCTTTGCTGATCTGATTGATACTGACCCTGAATTTGAAATTATTAGTTATCCAGAGTTGAATATTATTACCTATCGTTATTGCCCGGAATTTGCACAGCTGGCACTAGTAAGCGCGGATGATATTCAAATGGATAAAATTAATGAAGTATTGGATAGAATGACTAAATTTATCCAGAAAACACAGCGAGAAAAAGGTCTCTCGTTTGTTTCTCGTACGCGCCTAGAGCCAAAAAAATATCATCAAAAGCCATGTGTCGTGTTTCGGGTCGTTCTGGCAAACCCTTTAACGACACTTGATACCTTGAAAGATATCCTGACTGAGCAGAAAGAAATTGTCAGCCAGTCTGTTGAAGTTCAGCACTTCCTTAAGCGTTTAAAAGTACTGTGTGACTAATTGCTACTTTTAATGATTTGGCTCGATATCTAAGGTGTATCTTATAAGAAGGTGTTCAGCATAAAGTCTGAACACGTTCTAGTGATATAGAGCCCAAAAAACCGACTCCTTAATAAAGTGCAGCTTCATCGTCTAACACTTCATGAATGATCGAGATAAAAATCTTATCTGCATCGCTGTGATCTTCTGGAATGCGGACAATTGTGGACGCACTTATTTCTTCAGCAATTAATTTATCGGAATCTGGTTCGTTTTTTAATTTACGTGCAATGTCCATGCATTTGCTGGCGACAGTAGGGTCAGCTAAAACTTTGCGAATAAATACACGAAGCTCGCTGATGACTTTTGCTTGGCGGCTTTCTTCGGAGGTGCTCATGGTGCGTCCTTATAAATCAATCTTAGTTTAAATAAATATATCTTTAGTATAAGTCTATGTCATGTGTAATCCATCAAATTTATAGAAAAAGTCTGAATCAGAAGAAATCAGTTTTCTTCTGGATGAATTTCGAACAGGAAAATTGCTAAGTAACTGCTAAGCTTATAAATTACCTATTTTTTAAATGGGTGTTGTTGTTATTGATGAGAAGGTTTTACAGCAGAGAATGAAAGAAGCAATAGACATAAACAATAAAAAATTAAAAGTAAGCCGGTACTTACTTATTAGTCTGTTCTTTGTGCTTATATTTGGTGTTACTGGAAGCTGCTATGCCATTGACACCTTCTTGCCTCAAGGCCAGAGTTCCATCATTATTAGAGCGGAATTCCTGCCAGATACCCAGACTAAGCTAAATATTGATGATGTTCGAAGGCAAGCCATAGAGGCGGAATGGCAGCCTTTGAAGGAAGATTATGCCAACTTTGGTTATAAACCATTCCCCTATTGGTACAAGTTTAATATTACCAATCCGACTGAAGCGCCAATTAAGCACATTATCGAAATTAGCTATCCATTGCTCGACTCAATCGATTTCTATCACTTTAAAGGTGAAACCGCTGTTCAAACTGTTCACACAGGTGATCGCTTACCCTACTCCGACAGACTGATAGATCACCCGCACTTCTTATTTCCAATTAGTTTGAGGGCCGGTGAATCGGGTTCATTTTATTTAAGGGTAATGAGTGCCGGTTCTCAATTAGTGCCAATCAAGCTTTGGGATAGCACGGATATATTTGTCTCTCTAGGGAAAGAAGATTCTTTACACGCTATCTATTTGGGTGTTGTTTTAGTCGTAATATTTTTTAATTTACTGATATTTTTCGCTTTACGTGAAAAAATGTATTTGTACTATTCTATTTCAACCTTGGTATTTATGTTGTTTTTCGCCATTATGCGCGCAAAACTTTACCCTTATATTTTTTCAGATACGCCTGAATTCCATCATTTACTATTATTGCTACTTCCTTCTAGTTGTCTGTTGTTTGCCGCTTTGTTTAGTCGTGAATTTTTATCTATTCGTCAATATAGTAAATACTCGAATTATGCCATTAATGTCATTATTGCCATGTGTCTTATTTGCATGGCTGGTGTTTTTATTTTAGATAGCCAGACATCATTGAAACTATCTGTTTTAAGCGTTATTCCCGGTTCATTTACCTTGCTTTTATTGGGCCCAGCGATCGCATTGATGGGGAACCGTGTCGCATGGGTCTATACCTTTGCATGGGGCACTTTTATGTTTGGCGTCACTGTGACAGCGTTAAGTAAACAGGGTTTTTTACCTGTCAGTTTTATGACTGAATATGGCATGCAGTTAGGGTCAGTGTTAGAAGTGTTTATTTTGAATGCCGCTTTAGCCTACCGATTTTATCGAGCACATATCGATAAAATCTCTGCTCAAGAAGCACAATTATTAGCACACACTGAACGACGCGGTGCTGAGGTTAAATTACTCCATAACTCAATGTCTGATGCTGTCACCATGATGCCGAATCGTTCATCTTTTGAGTTACAAATATTTCAAGCGATAAATGAAAGAAGTAATACGCGTATTGGTGTTTGTATTATTGAAATTTCACGCTATTCAGAAATTAGTAAAACGCTCGGGCACCAGAATACGGACTTAATGATGAGAGAGGTGGCGCACTATTTTAATGAGGTGCTAGAAGGTGTTCCAGGTCTAAAATATATAGATGGGCCATCTTTTAAGGCTAATTTGTGTGCCTTGGAAGGGGGTTCTTTTGGTGTGTTATTGGATGTCGATATAGCAGAATCTGATGAGCATCGAGATAAAATTATGGCGGCCCTTCGTGATTTTTCTCAACCTATTGAATTCAAAGATATGCGTTTAGAACTTCATCCTGTTATTGGGGTCGCTGTTTGCCCGGAACATGGGTTGAATGCCGCAACATTATTGCGACATGCTCAGGTTGCCGCTGACTCATCAGACGCATTTGAACGAAGCTTGTCGTATTATCGGCCAGAGTATGATCAATACAATGCTCGTCGTTTAATGATGATATCTGAGTTAAAAGAAGCGTTAAGCCATGACCAGTTAGAATTATATTTACAACCAAAGTATGACTTGGTCGGTAATAAAGTATTAGGTGTTGAAGCCTTAGTGCGCTGGCATCATGAACGTTATGGTTTGGTTCGTCCTGATGAATTTATTGAGCTTGCAGAGCAGACTGGCATTATTAAGCCTTTAACTCGATGGGTTATTCGCAATGCTTTGGCAAAGCAAGTTGAGTTGCTGGCATTGGGGCATGATTTAAGTATATCTATCAACTTATCGACGGTTAACCTGAAGGAGCAAGATCTACTCCCATTTTTAGAAGACAGTGTTCGTGAATACCATGCCGACCCAAGTAAAATCTATCTGGAGTTAACAGAAACCTCCATGATGTTGAATCCACTGGATGCAATTGAAGTACTTGATAAAATTCGTCAAATTGGTATAAAAATATCTATTGATGATTTTGGCTCAGGCTATTCATCTTTAGCTTATCTTAAATCGCTGCCGGCAAATGAAATTAAAATTGATAAGTCTCTCGTCTTCGGGATTTGCAGTAATAAGCATAGTGAGATTATTGCAAAGAAGGCGATTGATATGTGCCACGAACTTGGTTTCTCTGTTGTTGCAGAGGGTGTGGAGAACCAAGAGGTCATGGATCGTTTGGCAGATTTGAACTGCGATGTGATTCAGGGTTATCTATTAACGCCTCCCTTACCAATGCCTAAACTAATAGAGTGGCTAAATGAACATAGCGGCACTCGGCAGTTTGCTTCCTAGCTGCGTTTTCTGATTAAGGCTTCCTGACAAATAGAGGCGACAAGTTCACCTTTTTGATTGTAAACATTGCCACGATTTAAGCCGCGCCCTTGTGATGCGCTTGGGCTATCCATATCGTACAGAAGCCATTCATCAATTCTGAAAGGTCGATGAAACCAGATCGCATGATCAATACTCGCCACCTGCATACCTTTTTGAGCAAAACTTACGCCGTGCGGAAGCATGCTTGTACCTAACAAACCGAAGTCAGAAGCGTAAGTAAGAATGCATTGATGCAGCGCTAAATCATCGGGTAATTGTGCAACTGCCCGAAACCAGTTCTGTTTATACGGAGGGCGTACGTCAGGGTTTGAATAATTGATTGGTTGAACAGGGCGGATTTCAATTGGGCGATCTCGTGTAAATTGGTCTTGTAGTTTTTCAGGAATTAAGTGTTTAAAACGCCGGCGCATTTCTAATTCAGACAATAAGGTTTCCGGGTCTGTTGTTTCTGGCATTTCAAATTGATGACTTAGCCCTTGTTCATATTCTTGAAATGAAACATTTAAAGTGAAAATTTCTTTATCATGCTGTTTGGCAATCACCCTTCTGGCTGAAAAAGTGCCACCATCACGCAGAATTTGGGTTTCATATTGGATGGGAAGTGAATGATCGCCAGGTCGAAGAAAATAACCATGCATGGAATGAGCAGTACGGTTTTCAACGGTTTGATAGGCTGCCATCATTGCTTGCCCACAAACTTGCCCACCAAAGACATTCTTAAAACCCAAATCTTCGCTACAGCCTTCGAATAATTGATCATCTATTTGTTTGAGTTGGAGTACTGTGATGAGTTTTTCAAGAACTTCAGTCATAAATTATCTCAGATAGAATTTTGAAAATTATGTTCGGGTGCTTAGCTTGATAAACGATGAATTTAATCGCTCAATGGGTCTGTATACCCAAAGTATTAAGGTGGCTATTATTGTTGCCATCTAAATACTTATATTTCACTCACAACAAAGTTAACTAGAAGAGCTTCACGTGCACTCATTTCCCATCCATCCTTGGACTTCTTTATTTTTTTTGTTTTTGGATGCTGTTCAGTGTCAGGCTTTTTGGTATTCGCTTTTAGTTGTTTTGTTGATCGCGTTTGTGATGTTACACGCGTCATTCTTCTTTCTCTGAAAATTAGCAGTCACTGTCCACAGATATTGGTCAATATAAATGCAGTGACGTTACATATTATTACAAATCAAATGCTTGGTGGATACTTATCTTTTTAAAATAAACAAAGTGTTTGGAAGAAAAATGTTTTTAGAACTTTGTATAAACTAGCTTGTCCAATAATTCAAAGACGCCTTTTAACAAATATTTCTATTCTCAGAGGTGATTATGGCTTGGAAGAAAAATTTTCTGGTAAGAGCTCTAACGAGTCGCTGGTTTATTTATCCTTTGTTGATGATATTGACCTACCCTCTAGCTGAAACAGCCGTCTACTCAATGCTTAGAATGAATGGTTTTGTGATTGAAATGCCCCTTATTCCAGCAGAAGAGATCTATCAGGGAGGCCCGCCAAGAGATGGCATTCCTTCTATAGATGACCCAAAGTTTATTACGCACGAAAAAGCTCAATTCCTAAAGGCCGGTGACCGTGTATTGGGGGTGGCGTTTAATGGGGTGAGTAAGGCTTATGCGATTCGAATTCTTAACTATCATGAATTGGTAAATGATGAGTTCAACCAGCATCCGGTTGTTGTTAGTTTCTGTCCGCTTTGCGGAACAGGTATGGCATTTGATGCATTGAAAGACGGAAAGAGATTAGAGTTTGGGGTGTCAGGTTTGCTCTATAACAGTGATTTGCTGATGTATGACAGGCAAAGTAATTCCCTGTGGTCGCAGGTTGAAGGGAGGGCTATCAGTGGTGCTGAAAAAGGGTATTCACTTAATCGCTTAGTGGTTGAGCATACTAGCTGGAAGGACTGGCGTGCTCGGCACCCAAATACTTTGGTTTTATCAAATGAAACAGGCTATTGGCGAGATTACGAAAATAGCCCTTACCCTGCCTATAACAACAGTGAAGTAATTTATTTTCCTGTTTCAAATACAGATAAGCGTTACCACCCTAAAGAAATCATTGTTGGGGTGGAACTTAATGGCAAGGTAAAAGCTTACCCTTTCGCAGAGTTAGCAAAAGGCAGTGGTGTTCTAAAAGATGTTTTTGGAGGGCAGACATTAACCATAAAGTACAACGCAGCGGCACGAAGTGCGAGTGTTAAAAATGAAAAAGGCGAGTTAATACCCTCACTGACCGCTTTTTGGTTTGCATGGATTGCATTTCATCCAGCAACAAATGTGTACCAGTTTTAGAGAGAATTACTTATTAAACAGACGGTGTCTTTAAAGGCACCGTCTGTTTAGTAAGTGCTAATTTTTCCCGTGGTGAGGGTGGTCTATGCGGTCAACTAAAGCCCTGCCAAAATCTTGTCGTGTAATAATACCGACGAGCTGGTTTCCATTTAAAACGGGAAGCCTGCGTCGACCTTTAAGGAATAGTTCAGCACAAGCCATAATGTCATCATCTTGCTGAACGGTATCTGGTTCTTTGGTCATATGGTCTGCAACGCGATCACCAGCTTCTTGATAGTAGCCACCTTGCAATGCTTCTTTTAAGCAGTCTAGCTCAGATAAAATACCAACTAATTTTCCGCTGTTATCCAGCACAGGGCCACCTGATCGACCTTTTGTGATCAGTTTTCTAAGTGCATCAATGGCGCTGTCTTCAGGTTTGAATGTGGTAACATTTGAGCTCATGTAGTCTTTTATTTTAATAGATTGCATTAAGCATCTCCTTCATGAATATAGTTTGCAGCATGCCATGATCTCAGTTTTTACACCATCATTAATCACGCTTCATGATAAAAATTTTCTTACCTTGTGAATAGTATTGTTGATACTTTTTGCCAATGACATTAGGGCAGTCTTCTGTCTGATGCTTGTTAAAACCGATAGTATGATAAAATTTTTCCAGCCCCTCGAAAGGAAAGCACCAGCATTCTCGTTCTTCTAGTACATTTGCCAGCTGACTAAGCATAAATAAACCGACGCCATTCCTTCTATATGAGGGAGATACCACCATGCTTCGTAGTATCAAATATTGGTCTAGCTTAACGAGTTTTAATGACGCAATGATGATATGTTTATGACGAATTACATAAACCTCATCTTCACGACCAATGTTGCTGTGGTAGCGCGCTGACTTGTAGAATTTTTTGGCTAAGGGGAATTGATTAGAAGGTAAATGCTCAAAAATATATTCTTTGGTAATGCTTATAGCGCTGATATTTTGCATTTAAGGCTTACCTTTTAATACTGAGAAAACGTATCAGTCTTTTGACCATTTTTGTGCTCTATCCTGGTCACTTTGCTTTGCTTCGACCCACTCACTCCCCTGATCGTTACATTCCTTTTTCCAGAAGGGCGCATCGGCTTTTAGATAATCCATGATGAACTCGCATGAAGCAAAAGCGTCGGCGCGATGTGCAGAGCTAACGCCAACAAAAACTATCTGCTCGCTTAGGTTGAGTTGGCCGACGCGGTGAATAATTGACACATTATGAAGCTGCCAACGAGAAGCTGCTTGATCAATAATCTGTTGTAGGCTGTGCTCTGTCATGCCAGGGTAGTGTTCAAGGTACATGCCTGTGACACCTTTTTTGTCACCGAAGTCACGCACTAAGCCAACGAAGGTACAAATAGCACCATTTTGAGAGGCGTGGGCAGCTCTTAGATTCTGGTACTCATTATCAACTGAAAAATCAGCTTCTTGAATACGGATAGAGCCTATACTTTTCGACACCGTTAGCCACCTGTTACTGGAGGGAAGAATGCGAGTTCATCGTTTAAAGTGACTTCTGTTGTCAGGCTGGCGATTTCCTGATTGACAGAGACTAGCAAGCGTTCAGTATTCAGTGAGCTTGACCAAGGTTCGCCACGAGTTTGTAGTTGTGTGAGAATGTCTCCAGCGGTTTGTGCGCCATTCAAGTCTTGCCATTGTTCTTCTTCCGTATTCAACCGCTCTCTTAAGCTAGCGAAAAATAGAATTTTCATAATTGGTACCACATTAATTATTTAAAGAGAATAAACTAGAAAAAGGGATAAAATCTACAAGGTCGCCTTTTTGAGGCGCACTATTTTCTTTAATGACGGCAAATCCGCCTGCCCAGCTTGCTGAGCTTAGCATGCCAGAGCTTTGATTCGGGTGCCGGCAGAGCAGGCCTGATTCATCTTGTTTGACACGTAAGAACTCTCGTCGAACCCCTGCTTTTTTTATGTCAAAACTTAAAGGCAGTTTGAAAGAACTTGGGGTGATTTGACTTAAGCCTTGCGCAGTGAGCAGAAATGGCCGTGCTAAAAGCAAGTAGGTAACGAAGACGGCCCCAGGGTTGCCTGGTAAGCCAAGAATGGGGGTGTCATTAATTTTACCAAACATAAACGGTTTGCCGGGTTTGATGGCTACACGCCATAAATCAATGTGACCAAGTGACTTTATGGCAGTCTGAATATAATCTTCTTCACCAACAGATGCGCCGCCAGTCGTAATGACCACATCAGCAAGACTGGCTGCTTTTTCAAGTGCTGCTTGTGTTGCTGGAAGTTGGTCAGGAATAACCCCGAGATCAATGATTTCAAACTGGAAATTATTGAGTAATCCGTTTAGTAAATAGCGGTTTGAATTATAAATCTGACCTGGTTTTGTTTGCTCTCCAGGTTCAATTAATTCATCACCAGTAGATAATATAGCGACTCTTAAAGGTCGATAAACTTTTACCTTAGCCAGTCCAATGGAGGCTGCAAGCCCTAGTCGTTGAGGAGAAAGCGTTTGGCCCTGATGTAAAATAATTTGCCCAGCTTGTATATCCTGACCTTTAGGGCGAATATTCTGTTGAATGCTCGGTAGGGATTGAAACTGAACATTTTGGCTTTCATCATTTGAACTGGCCTGCTCCTGCATAATGACGCAATTGGCACCTTCGGGAATAGAAGCACCGGTAAAAATGCGTGCGGCCGTACCTCTTTCTAAAGGAGGAGGTGAAAGGCCAGCAGGAATGCGTTGAGAAATGGGTAGATGTAGAGTCTCATTTAAATCCTCTACATTCATCGCATAACCATCTACTGCGCTGTTATCTGCGGGAGGTACATGAATGTCTGAAACTAAATCTTCAGCTAATACTCGATTCAACGCGTTAGTTAGTTTAACTTCTTCAAAAGAGCCTTCTTGCTTGGAAAGTATGTTTGCCTGCCCTAAAAGCCAGTCAATGACTGAATCAAGGTTGTTTAACTTTTGTTTGGTGTTGCTATCGCAGCAACTTGAGGGGCTATTTGTCATCAGAAGTCCAAGCTATAATTTTGTGAAGTATAACTTAATGTAAAAAACAGAGCATTACTTTGATGCTGGTCAAGCGAGCATTTGTTTATACTTTGATCTGTGTACTACTATATCTATAGCGCCACAAAATAAAGACGAATAATATGAAGCAGCAGGTTGTACTTGATTTCTTTCATGAGTTTTTGAACGGGCAAAATGAAACGCTTGAACGCGTTCAAAATTTTAACGGTGACTTATTTATCGAGCCTGTGACAGGTGATTTGATATTTAGTCTTATGGCTTTGCATGAGTTTTTAGCTAGCCAACATCTCTTGCCATTCTCTGAATTCAAGCGAATGCTGTACCAAGGAGAGTTTAATAAGACGCTCCGGGGCGCGGGTGGAAAAGTAGTCATCTATCGTTCGAATGGCAAAGTTGATGATAATTTGTACCAATTGGTGGCGCTCAATAATTAATCTACTTGAAAAAAAACCGGCTTGGACGTACTATTGCTCGTTCGTAAATAGGTGCCCTCTGCGAGGGATAATCGGGAAGTGTGGTTCGTTTGTTTTAAAAAACAATTCCATCGCTGCCCCCGCATCGGTAAGAAAGAGTTTTAGTTTCGACTAAAGAGTTGTTTGCATTAGCCACTGGCACTATTCATATCATAGTTTTGGGAAGGCGTAGACAATGGCAATAGCACTCTTTTAGCCCGAAGACCGGCCTGTTTTATTTTTCTCTTTTATTGGTACGGTGGGTACCTGAGGTATATGTATGTCTTCTAATACGATTTCTAATCAAGCCATTTCTTCAAAAGCAACGCTTTCTCCTTTAGTTCAAACAGTTGGTGCTCTGGTTTTTGGTGCTGTCATTCTTTTTGCTGTTGGTTTTATGCCTGTAGATGCCGCGCACAATGCTGCACACGATACGCGTCATTCTTTAGCTTTCCCCTGTCATTAATTTTTTAAATTAAAGATATATAAATTTAGCGTTTTTTTACGCTTTACTGGGTGCTGTTTAGCGTTTAATTACGCTCTGATGGCTGCTGGGCTTTAGTTTTTGGAGTGGTTAATGTTATTTCGTCGAATTATCTTTTGTGCGCTTTTTATCGGTTTTCTAAGTGGGTTGCTCTTTACTGCAATCCAATCCATTAGTGTGTCCCCTATTATTTTTGCCGCTGAGCAGTATGAAGTTACTGAGCCAGAAGTGGCCCCTGTTCAAGGCCATCATCATGGAGAAGGCGCTTCTTCTGAACATCATCATGACCAAGAAGCTTGGGGGCCAAACGATGGTATGGAGCGTACGTTGTATACATTGTTATCAAATGTATTGGCAGGAATCGGCTTTGCGGCCATCTTATTGTCAATCATGAGCCAACTGCAATTAAAAGGTGTGGCGAATTTGTCTATTGTCAAAGGCCTTGCGTGGGGTGTGGCTGGGTTTATAGCTTTTTTTGTCGCGCCGGGAATTGGTTTGCCTCCTGAAATACCGGGTATTGAAGCCGCACCGCTTGATAATCGCCAAACATGGTGGCTGCTTGCTGTTGTTGCCTCTGGTGTTGGTATCGGTACTCTGGCTTTTGCCAAAGGCGCGTATAAAATAATTGGTGTTGCTTTCATTGCTTTACCCTTCTTGATTGGTGCACCTCATTCAGCAGGGCCTGAGTTTACTCATCCTGATGCGAATGTTGTGGCTATCTTGTCTGATCTTCATCACCAATTTATTGTTGCTAGTGGCGTCGCTAATTTAGCTTTCTGGTTGGCATTAGGTGCACTATGTGCATGGGCTCTGAATCGGCAGGTGCTTAATGATCGTTATGCAGAAGCCTAAAGCGTGATCAATTACCCCTTTTCGGCGGTCGTCGGGCAAGACGCCTTTAAACTTGCCTTGACGCTCACTGCAATTCACCCTGGTATTGGTGGTGTGCTGGTGAGCGGGCCAAGAGGGAGTGCAAAATCTACCTTGGCACGTGCTTTGGCGGATGTACTACAACTGAGTGACCATTCTGATGAAGTGAATCAGTTTGTGACTTTGCCTTTAGGGGCAAGTGACGAAATGGTGACCGGAACATTAAACCTCCAGCAAGTATTAAATGAACAGAGTGTAGAGTTTAAACCGGGCTTATTAGCTAAAGCACACCAAGGTGTTTTGTATGTTGATGAAGTGAACCTGCTGAATGACGCATTGGTTGATTTATTATTAGATGTCGCTTCAAGTGGTATAAATTGTGTTGAACGTGACGGAATTAGTCATCAACATGCGGCTAACTTCATCTTATTGGGTACTATGAATCCTGATGAGGGCGAATTAAGAGCGCAGCTTCAGGACCGCTTTGGTTTAGCTGTTGATTTAACAAGTAAGTACACCTTAGAAGAACGCGTAGAGATTGTTCGTCGTCGCGAAGACTTTGATCAAAACCCTCAACGCTTTATTCAACAATATGAAGCTGAGCAAATACATATTTCGAAGCAAGTAGAAAAGGCGAGGGCGCTTATCTCTAATGTGAGCTGTAGCGACTCGCTGAGAATGATTATTGCTGAGCGCTCAGCTCAAGCGAATGTAGACGGGTTACGCGCAGATATTGTCTGGTTTCGAGCAGCGTTAGCACACGCCGCCTTGTATGAGCGAGCAGAAGTAACGGGTCAGGATATTGATGCTGTCGAAGAACTGGTCTTAGCGCATCGTCGGCAAAGCTCTTCAACTCAACCACCGTCGCCACCAAACCAGCCTCCTGAAGGGCAATCGCCATCAAGCCCCTATTCCCGTCCTGATGACAAAAACTCTGGAGCTGGCCTTAAAGAAAGTGATGGTCAATGGGGAAGTATGGCGCCTCAAATACAAACTGCTCAAGAAATTGAAACAATTGACTTTGATCATGCAAAGCAAGAAGAGCGATTAGTGTCTGACTCTAAAATTTCGATGTCAAAAAGTAAAGGTAAGAACAAAGGTGGAAGTGTACGTACACAAGGTTTTTCTACTTCGCCAGACTGGTTCAATACCTTGGTTTCTAGTGTTGGCGTCTGGCCTCCGGAGCGAGTAGCTTATCGAAAAAGAAAAGGCGCACAGACGATACTCAATTTTGTGTTATTGGATACTTCAGGCTCAACGCTTGGACATCAATTGATGGCACAGGCAAAAGGGGTTGTGCTGCAGATATCTAAACAAGCTTATCTGAGCCGTGAGCAGCTAGCGATTTTAGGTTTTGGAAATGATCAGCTTGAAGATGTTTTGCCACGTATTCGAGCACCGAAACAAATTAAAAACTGCTTGGACCAAATTAGTGCGGGTGGCGGAACGCCTATTAGGGAAGCGCTACAGCGAGCAGAAAGCTATTTGCATAATTTGCTACATAAAATTCCTGAACTCGTGATTAAGTGTTATTTGATTACCGATGGCAGAACAAAACAAAATATAGCAGGGCTAACGTTGCCGGGCGAATGTACGGTGATCGATATTGAAGCCTCCTCAGTCAAACGGGGTCGTGCCGAATCAATAGCCCAAGCATTAGGTGCGCGATATTTAACGCTACCTGACTCGTATTACTCAAGAGCGTAATTCAAGATGACCGATACAAAACACCAGCAACGTATGCAGAACCGTAAAAAAGTGATGGATGCCAAAATTGCCAAGTCAACGGAAGAGCGCGGTGTGTTCATTATTTTGAAAGGGGCGGGTAAAGGTAAAAGCAGTTCTGCTTTTGGAACCATGGCACGCTCTGTTGGGCATGGCAAGCGGTGTGCCGTGATTCAGTTTACCAAAGGGCGAACTGAAACGGGTGAATTTAAGTTTTTCAGCGACCATCCATTGGTGGACTGGCATGTAATGGGTCATGGCTTCACTTGGGAAACTCAGGATAAAAACCAGGATATTGCCGCAGCACAAAAAGCATGGGCATTAGCTGAAACTTTATTGAATGATTCAAGCTACGATCTGTTGGTATTTGATGAAATTGGTTACATGTTTAAATATGGGTATCTGGATACGGAGCCTGTGGTGACGGCACTTCAAAATCGCCCGATGATGCAGAATGTGATTATGACCGGTCGAACGATGGTGACTGACTTACAAGATATTGCGGATACAATAAGCGTCATTCAAGATGAGCGTCATGCTTTCCGTTTGGGCGTGAAAGCGCAAGAAGGTATTGAATTTTAATGGCCTCATCGACGAAAAATCAATCTGTTTCATGTCCTGCTCTTTTTTTAGCCGGGCCAGCATCTGGGCAAGGTAAAACAACCGTTACGGCTGCTTTGGCTCGCTTACTGAAAAATAAGGGAAAAATTGTCCGGGTTTTTAAAACAGGGCCTGACTATCTTGATCCTCAAGTGTTGGAGCAAGCCTCTGGTCAGCCAGTTGAACAGCTTGATATCTGGATGGCAGGTGAAGCTTATTGTCAGCAGCGCTTATATCAAGCAGCACAAATAGCCGATTTTATTTTAGTTGAAGGCGCCATGGGTTTATTTGATGGAGACCCTTCCAGTGCCGACTTGGCCGCTTGCTTTGGTATTCCGGTTGCTGTGGTAATGGATGTCAAAGGTATGGCTCAAACCACTGCGGCTATCATGAATGGCTTGGCGGGTTACCGTGATGACATCATCGTCTCCGGTTTGATTGCAAATGGTTGTGGAACGGAGCGTCATACCGAGCTGATTCGTGATGCTTTATCGGAGAATACCCCCTTACTAGCAACCTTAAAGCGAGACCCTTCTATCGCTTTACCTGAGCGTCATTTAGGTTTGGTGCAAGCTTCTGAAGCGAGGTGTTTGCTAGAAGAACGGTTTGAAGCGGGTGCCCTTGCTCTTTCCCAAGGTTTTCAGATGCAACCTGAGCAGGCTTTTCCAGCCGTTGAGTTTAGTTCTGGCCTAGTTGTACAAGCGCCTGCACCAAAACTTTTGGCAGGTTTAAAAATAGCAATCGCCAAAGATGAAGCTTTCAGCTTTATCTACCAAGCTAATTTAGATTTATTGACAGAGATGGGGGCAAGTTATCATTTCTTTTCACCCCTACATGACCTGACAATGCCTGAAGCGGACGGGCTCTGGTTGCCCGGTGGATACCCTGAACTACATGCTGAAGGCTTAGCCAAGAATGCTTCCATGCTTGAATCAATAGCTGATTTTTTTGCAAGCGAACGTCCTATTCTTGCCGAGTGCGGTGGTTTTCTTTATTGTCTGGAAACATTAACTGATCTGGATGATAAAACTCATACCATGTTGGGTTTGCTAAATGGGCAGGGCTCTATGCGAGGCAAGCGAGGTTGTCAAGGTATGCAAACTGCGATACTGCCTGAAGGCGAGGTTCGAGGACATGCACATCATCGTTCTCGTAGCGCTGGTTTGCAGGCTCCATTAAGCTTTTCTCGACGACAGCGCCACACCGCTCCCGGCGAAGCTATTTATCGTGACAGAGGGTTAACCGCAAGTTATTTGCACTTGTTCTTCCCATCTAACCCCGAAGCGATTGGAACATTGTTTTCTATCGACGCATTACATCAATTAACCCCCAACCAAATTGTGGAGCCTGAACATGTTGCTTAGTCCTTTGGCAATGATTGGTGCTGGCTTTATGCTGGGACTAGTACACGCATTAGATGCCGATCATGTAATGGCTGTTTCGGCGCTCAGTCATCGTAAAAAAAATAATCTCTTCACGACACTGCGTTATTGTCTTAAGTGGGCTTTAGGGCATGGCGCCATGCTAATGCTAATTGGCATATTATTTTTTGGTTTAGGGTTTGAATTGCCCCAAAATGTGCTTAATTTAGCCGAAGGTGCGGTTGGTGTATTACTGATTGTGATTGGCCTGTTTTGTCTAATCCGGATACAAAAGCAAAAACTACAGCTTCATGTTCATCAACATGGTGACGTGACCCATGCACACTGGTTTTCACAAGAGCAGTCAGTAAAAGGCCATGATTCTCACGCACCTATGATGGTTGGGATGTTACATGGGCTCGCTGGTAGCGCACCGGCTCTAGCTCTAGTGCCGCTTATGTCTCAGGCATCATCGGGAACTGGGCAGTTTGGTTTAGCCGTTGGCTATTTAATCGTATTCTCGTTGGGAGTACTGTTGGCAATGGCTTTATTCGGTTTAGGTTTAGGCATGATGCAACAAAAATTGCAGGCATTTAATACACGTATCTTTCAGTGGAGTCAGTATTTAATTGCTGTAGGTTCCATCTTATTTGGTGGCTTTTGGCTTAGCCAGACGCTGTGAGTCCATGGAAATATGTGAATGTGGTCAGAAAGTGAAGAGCAGCCGAAAAAGCTAAAAACCGGACTAACTACCGGAAGCTGTGCTACGGCATGTTGTGTCGCAGCAGCACAACATTTGCTAAATCATCTAAAAAATACTGGCCCATCGAAAGGTTTGGCGCTAAGTCCGACAACGGTAGAGATAACGCTACCAAAAGGAAAAAAAGTTTCTCTTACAATTTGTCATAGCGAGTGGACTTTAGACTCTGCAATCTCAGCCACGATCAAAGATGCTGGTGATGATCCTGATGTCACTCATGGTGCAAAAGTCAGTGTGGTATTGCGGTTAACGAAAGAAACCGGCGTACTTTTTCGTGCTGGAGAGGGCGTTGGAACGGTTACACGTGAAGGTTTAGCTTTGGCAGTTGGCGAACCGGCTATTAATCCGACCCCTCGAAAAATGATGATAGAGCATCTTGAATCTCTCGCGAGTGAGTTTAACTATCAAGGCGGATTTGATGTCACGGTAGAGGTTGAAGGTGGCGAAGGCCTAGCATTAAAAACCATGAATCCGCGGTTAGGTATTTTAGGCGGACTATCCATTTTAGGAACGACGGGCATTGTGCGACCGTTTTCATGCTCCGCTTATATTGCTTCAATTCATCAAGGTATTGATGTTGCAAAGGCGAATGGCATTATGCATATTGCGGCCTCAACAGGAAATCAGAGTGAAGCGGCGATACGTGAAAAATATCATTTACCTGATATTGCGCTAATTGAAATGGGTGATTTTGTTGGTGCAGTATTGAAATACTTAAAGAAAGCGCCTGTTCAACGCCTTAGCTTATGTGGCGGATTTGGAAAAATAAGTAAGTTGGCTCAAGGTCATATGGACCTACATAGTCGGGCGTCGTCCATCGACTTTTTTTATCTTGCTGAGCTTACCAAAAAAGCTGGGGGGAGTGACGGGTTAGGTGAAAAAGTGCTGAATTCGAATACCAGTATTGAAGCGCTCCAGCACTGCCAGAATGAACAAGTAGATCTGGCAAATGCAGTATGTACAGAAGCACTAGCCCAAGTTCGTCGTATTGTTCCTGAAAGCGTTGAATTAGACTTGTGGGTTGTAAACCGTCAAGGTGAAATTGTAGGTTCTGCATCGTAATGAAAATATTAATATTGGGCGGAACGGCTGATGGGCGTCATTTAGCTGCAGCACTGCATAAAAGCGGTTGCCCTGTTATATATAGTGTTGCAGGTTTAGTTAGGCAGCCCAAGCTGGATTGCGAGATTATCAGTGGTGGCTTTACCCAATTTGGTGGCCTAACAAACTATCTGAAAGAAAATGGTGTCGTTGCGGTTTTAGATGTTACGCATCCATATGCAAAGGTGATGAGCAGTAATGCACGTGAAAGCACAAGAGTTTGTAGTATTCCCTGTTGGCGCTTTCATCGTTTGCCATGGTTGCCAGAAATAGAAGATAACTGGCAAACCTATGAAAACTGGCCCGCGTTATTAAAAGACTTAAAGGATAAAAAGTCAGTTTTTTTAACCGCAGGACAATTACCTGACTTAGCGGTAAAAACACTAGATAATTATGGCCGACAAGGGCAGCAACAAATACTCAGAACAGCAGTAAAGCCGAAGGATAAATTGCCAGAATCAATACGTTGGCACAAAGCAATCGGGCCATTCTCTTTAGAGAATGAGCTAGAAATAATGGCGGATTATCAAATCGATGCATTAGTAACAAAAAATAGTGGTGGCTCATCAATGCAAGCAAAGTTGTTTGCTGCAAGGGAATTAGGTATACCGGTTTTGATGTTTACCCGCCCTGAACTGCCGGAAGTAGATCAGGAATTTAGCGAACGCTCTGAGTGTCAGGCCTTCGTAGAAAGTTGGTATAAAGACTTTAAAGCATATTTATAGGAACAGTGATGACAGAAATTATAGCGAAAGAAGAAACACAAAAACCAGCGATACTATTCGTTGGTCATGGCTCACGTGATAACGAAGCCGTTGAAGAATTTTATCAGCTAGCTGGGCACTTCCGTAAACGTTTTCCAGATCGTTTAGTCGAAACAGGCTTCCTGGAATTTGCCAAGCCTATCATCGCTGATGGTATTGAAGCGCTGAAATCTCAGGGAGCCACACAAATACAGGCAATTCCTGGAATGCTCATGGCAGGAGGCCACGCTAAAAATGATATTCCTAGTGAGCTGAACGCTTTACAGCAGGAATATGATATCAGTATTGAATATGGCACAGAGTTAGGTGTCGACGCTAAAATGGTTCAAGCCGCTCAAGCACGGATAGAAGAATCTGAAGTAGAGTTAGCCTCTCGAATCGATACCGAATACAAACGTGAAGAAACCCTTTTGGTTGTTGTTGGGCGTGGTGCTTCAGATGCAGATGCAAACTCCAATATCGCTAAAATCACCCGTATTTTAGAAGAAGGTATGGGCTTTGGTTGGGCAACCACCTGCTTTAGTGGTGTCACGACACCGTTAGTACCTGATTGCTTAGAGCGAGCTCACGGCTTAGGTTTTAAACAGGTGATTGTGTTTCCATACTTCTTATTTACAGGGCGCTTGGTAAAGAAAATTTACCAGTGGGCTGATGATTATGCCGAAAAATATCCTGATGTGACGGTTGTGAAGGCTCCTTATTTAAATGATCATCCAAAAGTAATTGATACCTTTGTCGAAAAGTTTGAACAAATCAGTGCAGGGAATCCGAACATGAACTGCCAGTTATGTCAGTACCGTGTGCAGATTGTTGGTTCAGAACATAAAGTGGGTACACCACAAGAGAGCCATCATCATCATGTTCAAGGTATTGGTACGGATGGTCACTCTCATGATCATTCGCATGGGCACTCTCACAGCCATTCGCATTCTCATCATGAGCACAAGTAAGATTCTTTCTTATGACGATAAGTAAATTTCATTTTCAGGCTGACCCAAAAGCGATTGAGCAAGAGAGCTTTCGTCAGATTCGTGAACTCACCGATCTGACGCGATTTTCTTATCAAGAACAACAGGTCGTGATGCGGATTGTTCATAGTACCGGCTTGCCTGAAGTGGCTGAACAGGTTTTTTTTAGTGAAGCAGCATGCCAAAAAGGTTGTGAGGCATTAGCAAAGAATAAAGCGATTTTATGTGATGTTGAAATGGTTAAGCAAGGTTTAACCAAGCGCATGCTGACGTCTGAACCATTATGTTATTTGAATGATGCGCGGGTCCCTGAAATTGCAAAAGAGCGTGGTGATACACGTACGATGGTTGCTTTGGATTTTTGGTTACCACACCTTGAAGATAGTATCGTGATTATAGGCAATGCGCCGACAGCCTTATTTCGTTTAATGGAAATGATTCAAAATGGTTGCCCAAAACCGGCTTTAATTATTGGAATGCCTGTTGGTTTTGTCGGTGCAGCAGAATCGAAGCAGGCGCTTTGGGAAAGCTATAAAGATTTAGGGGTGGAGTGCATCACTTTGCTAGGGCGCCAAGGGGGGAGTGCAGTCTCGTCTGCCAGTTGTAATGCCTTATTACGTTGCAATGCAGGTGAACTCTATTGATTCATATTATCGGTTTAGGGGTGACGGAACAGGCTGAATTAAGCCACTCTGCACAAGATGCGCTCGAAAATTCCGACTGGGTGATTGGTTCCGCACGACAATTACAGGTCATTACACACTTAAAACGTGAGCAGACTCAAACCAAGTTATTGCCACCTTTACGTGAGTTATCACTCTGGTTATCGAAACACGCATCAACAACAAGTATTGTGGTACTTGCCTCAGGCGATCCTTTATTCTACGGCATTGGTCGTTGGTTTTCGAAAAACTACTCTGCGGATACTTTGAATTTTTATCCTGCTGTTTCAAGCATTCAGGCAGCTTGTCACGAACTAGGTGTGTCGCTTCAGGATGTCGAAGTCTTAAGCTTGCATGGCCGGCCTTTAGCGCAGATCCGAAAAACATTAAAACCCGCGCAAACGTTAGTGATATTGAGCGATAAAAAAAGTGTTCCTCAAGCCTTAGCCCAAGAGTGTATTAAGGCAGGTTTTGATGATTCAAGCATTACTGTTTGTGAGACCTTGGGTTATTCCGAACAAAAGATAAGTCGTTTTGATGTTCAAAGCTTAAGTGAATCAGATCAGAAGTTTGACTCTTTACACTTGAGTGTCATTGAAGTGAAGGGCAAAGGTCAAATGTTACCTAGCTTTCCCGGTATTCCTGATGAGCATTTTATGTCAGACCGAGTCGACCCTAATAAAAGTAATGATCAAGGGAAAGGCAGAGGAATGCTTACCAAGCGAGAGGTTCGTTTGGCAATCCTATCTCTTATGCAAGCTAACAATGCCGATATCATTTGGGATATTGGCGCGGGCTGTGGCTCAGTTGCGGTTGAATTAGCGTATTGGAATAAACAGGTTCAAGTACATGCCATTGAACATCATACAGAGCGGCTAGCCTGTCTTGAAGAAAACCGTGATCGCTTTGGTGTGGTGTCTCAGCTTCATATAGTTACGGGTAGAGCGCCTGAAGTCTTGCCGGAATTACCTGCTCCAACCAAAGTCTTTATTGGTGGAAGTGATGGTTGTTTACCTGAATTATTGAAGCAGGTATGGGAGATACTACCTGCTAATGGTTTATTAGTAGCCTCTGCTGTGACGGAAGCAACAAAACAGCACTTATTTAATTTTATGAAAGAGCGAGAAAGTGAGAAAGATGGAGCAACAGAAACCTTACAAATTGCTGTTAGCAAAGGCAGCCAACTAGCGGGGCAGTTGCTATACCGACCGAACCTCCCGGTTACTTTGTTTAAATTTTCTAAATTAGCGATGGAAAAATAATGGTGCAATCGAGTGAAAGCCCCGGCACATTTTATGGTGTAGGTGTTGGGCCAGGAGATCCTGAACTCATTACCTTGAAAGCTGCTCGATTGATCGAACAGGCTGATGTCATTGCTTATCTCTCGAATCAGCAGGGTAAATCTCAATCACGAGATATTGCTCAAACACTTCTTAGCCAAGTTGCCAAAGCCCAAAATGAAGTTTCTATTCAGATGCCGATGGCAGATGACCCGAGCGTGGGAGATAAGGTTTATGACCAGGCGGCTTTGGAAATAGAGGCTTATTTGGCTCAAGGTTTAAAAGTGGTATTTCTGTGTGAAGGTGACCCTTTATTTTATGGCTCTTTTGCATACTTACTTGAACGGATTCAACTGGCGGGACAGGGCCGTTTTCAGTGTATAACCATCCCCGGTATTTCATCTCCCCACGCAGCTTCATCGGCATTGAATTTGCCTTTAACGATGATGAAAGAATCGTTTTCAGTGATTAGCGGCCGACATGATGACGAGATGATTGAAAACACGCTGAATGAATTTGACAGTGTGATTATTATGAAAGCGGGCCGCTCACGCCCCAGACTGTTAGCATTGTTAGAGAAAACCCAACGTACTGATGATGCGCATTACTTAGAGTATATAGGGCGAGATAATGAACGAATCATTTCAGATATTAGCTCTTTAGAAACTCAGGAAGCTGGGCCTTATTTTTCCTTGTTCGTGATAACCCGGCAGGAAAAACGTCGCTTATGATTCGTATTGTTTCCTTGACTGAGGCAGGTCAAAAACTGGCTGAACAGATTGGAGACTTCCTTCCAGAGAGTTGTCTCTGGCATAAACCCTCACCCTTTACTGAACGGGTTCAATCGGCGTTTGTGAATGGCGATGCACTGGTTTTAATTTGTGCGACCGGAATTGCGGTCAGAACGTTAGCGCCAGTGTTGAAAAACAAGCATCAAGATCCACCTGTATTGGTGCTCGATGAACGAGGACAATTTGTAATTCCATTATTGTCTGGTCATGAAGGCGGAGCTAATGAGTGGGGTGACCAAGTTGCCGAATTTTTAGGGGCGCAGCTCGTTAGCACGACAGCTAAGCCTTATCTGAAGCCTAAGTACACCATTGGTATGGGGTGTGAACGAGACTGCCCAATCTCTGACATAAAAGTCTTGCTGGAAGACTGTTTGCAGCAAGCCAGTCTAAAGATGGATCAAATTCAAAGCATCAACAGTATCGATATCAAAGCGGATGAAGTCGGCTTGATTGAATTAGCTAAACAGCTTGATAAACCCTTTTATACATGGAACAAGCAGCAGCTTGTTAGTGTTGAATCGTTGTTAAGTTCTAAATCAGACTATGTCTATAGTGTTGTAGGTGTTTACGGCGTTGCTGAATCGGCAGCATTATACTCAGCTCAGAACATAACCGGACAAGCACCAGAGCTAGTACTTACAAAACAGAAAAATGCAAAAGCCACTTGTGCGATAGCACGGAGTTTTCCGCAAATTTAAATAGGTTTGGACGGATTGGTATGACAATAACATTTGAAACAAAAGAAGAGATTTAAGCATAACTATGAGCAAACTATTTTTAGTCGGAATGGGGCCTGGCGATACAGACCTTGTTTCCCCAAAAGCGACCCAAGTTGTAAACCAATGTAGTGACCTAGTCGCCTATGGCCTTTACTTAGATCTACTCGGTGATATTTGCGAAGGAAAAATCCATCATGATTTGCCGTTAGGTGAAGAAATTGCCCGTGCTCGTCTTGCGCTTGAACTTGCTGCCAGTGGTAAAACAACGGCGCTTATTTCGAGTGGTGATATCGGTATTTATGCCATGGCGACCTTAGTGTTTGAATTACTGGATCAGCAAATCAAAGGGGCTGAAAATTGTCCTGAATGGCTAGATGTTGAAATTGAAGTGGTTCCGGGTATTTCCGCAATGCAAGCGGGGGCAGCAAAAGCAGGGGCAATGCTTGGTCACGATTTTTGTACGGTCTCCTTATCTGACTTACTCACACCATGGGAAACCATCGAGAAACGCATTCATAGTGCAGGAGCTGGTGACTTTGTCGTTTCATTTTATAACCCGGTTTCAAAGAAGCGTGATTGGCAACTCAATACTGCGCGAGATATTTTATTGAAATATCGTCCTGCAGAAACGCCTGTACTGATCGGTCGTCAATTAACGCGTGAAGATGAAAATATTGAGCTGATTACACTTGCTGAACTTGATGCGAAAAACGTCGATATGTTCACTTTAGTTATGGTGGGTAACAGTGAATCACAGCATATTGTTTATAACGACAAACAATGGGTTTATACCCCGCGTGGCTATAAGAAAAAGCTATAGCAGGCTTGAATTTACGATAGGGTGCCGAGAGCACTGGTAATGAATAATATTGTTTAAATAAGGCAAACAAACATGACCGTATATTTTATTGGCGCAGGACCAGGTGATCCTGAATTAATTACCGTAAAAGGCCAGCGTTTAATCGAACAGTGTCCAGTGATCCTATATGCAGGTTCATTAGTGCCTAGAGAAATTCTTCAGACTGTTGAAGGCAAAGCTGAGCTGATTATTGATACCGCCTCAATTGATCTGGATGAAATTATTGAACATATTGAACAAGCGCATAAGGCAGGAAGGGATGTCGCGCGTGTTCATTCAGGCGATCCATCGGTTTACGGTGCCATCGGTGAACAAATTCGCAGACTGGAAATGTTAGGTATTGATTTTGAAATCATTCCTGGCGTGACTGCCACTTCGGCTTCAGCAGCTTGGCTTGGAAAGGAGTTAACCTTATCAGGTGTTTCTCAAACGATTATCATGACGCGCTATGAAGGCAAAACACCTTTTCCGGAACGCGAGCGTCTACCTGAATTAGCGCGTAGCGGCGCGACGCTTATTATACATCTGGGCATTACGCGAATTCATAAAATCGTAGAAGAACTCATTCCTCATTATGGCGAAAACTGTCCGATTGCGGTGTGCTATCGAACGTCTTGGCCAGATCAGGACAAAGTTCAAGGCACACTGAGTGATATTGTCGAGAAAGTCAGAAAAAAGAAATTCACCCGAACCTCATTGATATTAGTCGGGCCTGTTTTAAGCACTGAAGAATTTCAGGACTCCTACCTTTATGATCAGGATCAGGCTCACGTTTATCGCCCAAAGGTTAAGCCTGAAACGCCTCGAACCGTTAAGCGCGAAGCGTAAAAAACTATATCGATTAGAACTGTATAAATAAGAACCGTATTTATTAGCACAAGGCCTAGACCATGCAATTAAACAAAATTCCCGCAACCATCGTCACCGGATTTTTAGGAAGTGGCAAAACGACGCTTTTATCCAACCTATTAAAGCAAGCAAAAGGCAAGCGTATTGCCGTCATTGTGAATGAATTTGGTGAGCTGGATATTGATGCCGATTTACTGCGAAGTTGCCCTTTGGATTGTGAAGAAGGTAGTGACAGCACAGAAACTCAAGGTGAAAATGGTATTTACGAACTCGCCAATGGTTGTATCTGCTGTACGGTAGAAGAAGAATTTTTGCCTGTTATGAAAGAGCTGGTGGCGCGTCGTGATGATATCGATCACATCTTAATTGAAACAAGCGGCCTTGCACTGCCAAAGCCACTTGTTCAAGCATTTAACTGGCCTGAAATTAAACAGTACTGCACGGTGGATGCCGTGATCACTTTGATTGACGGCCCTGCAGTCGCTGCAGGTCGGTTTGCCCATGATGCCGATCAGGTTGAAGCGCAGCGTCAGGCAGATGATAGTCTTGATCATGACCCTAGTTTAAATGAGCTACTTGATGACCAGCTAAGCGCCGCAGATTTAGTGATTGTGGGTAAAAATGACTTGTTAGATGCCACTCAACGAGAACAGGTTGAGTCTATTGTGTCAGCAAAAGTACCCGCCTCGGTAAAAACGATTTATACCCGCCAAAGTGCCAGTACTGAAGGTGATAGTACTGAAGTAGGTATGACTCAAGGAGCAACGACACAAACGCCATTATCTTTAGAAACAATTATGGGGATTGATGCCGCCTCAGAAAATAATATCGAAGCGGTCGCTACACATCATGACCATCATCACCATCACGGTGAACATCACGAGCATGCGCACGACCATTTTGATTCTTTTGTGATTAAACTGGGTGAAGTTGAGAGTGACAAGCTTCAAGCTGTCATGCGCTCATTGTTAGCTGAGCATAATATCTATCGTGCCAAAGGTTTTGCTGCTATTCCGGGTAAACCTATGCGTCAGGTCATTCAAGCTGTCGGTAAGCGCATGGATGTATATTTTGATCGTTTATGGGCGCCGGATGAAGATCGTGCTACGCATTTGGTTTTTATCGGCAAGGACTTGGACAAGTCATTAATTACTACTGCCTTATCGACAGCTCAACTTGAAATGTCTGCATAATGCATCTGTTTGCAGCTAAACCGGGTGGCTTCGTTGATGACGAAGGCATCATTGACCTTGAGCAATCGCCTGCAGATATAGTCATACTCTCTGCAGCGGATAGTAGTTTGAGTGCTTTAGTCGCCGCTGCAAACAATCTGCCCGATGACTTCCCCAGCATTCGTCTCGCTAACTGGATGCATCTACGAAAACCGGCTGCTTTTGATTTGTATCAGCATCAGGTTTTAGACGGTAGTAAACTGGTGGTGGTGTCTTTGTTGGGAGGGCAAAGCTATTGGGAATATGGCTTTGAAAGACTTCAAACCTGGGCTAAGTCACAAACTGACCGGCAACTGATTATTGTGCCGGGTGATGATACGGAAGATGGTGAATTGTTTTCTGCTTCAACCGTTTCTGAGTCAGAGGCCATTCGTATTTGGCGTTTTCTGCGAGAGAGTGGTTTGGACAATAGCGAGCAGCTTTTTAAGTGCCTCGCGGCTGAATATTTAGATGCTGAGTACGCATGGCATGAGCCAAAAATACTACCGAGAAGCTTAATTTATTTACCAAGCTCAGATTTAGCGAATGCAAAGAATCCCGAACTTGGTGCGACCTTTGCTGAATGGCAAACTTATATTGAGATATGCAACGCAGCCCATGGTCAGTTTAAGACTGATGTGCCTGTTTGTGTGCTTTTGTTTTATCGTAGCCATTTACAAAATGCCAACTCGGCAATGTTTGATGAATTTATTGCCTGTATTCAGGCGCAAGGT
>CAJWBJ010000022.1 GCA_913020495.1 uncultured Oleiphilus sp. | reverse complement strand
GCAAGCGATAACATCAATGGCGATATTACAGCCGATATTGTTATGACGGGCTCAGTCGATATTAACCTGCCAGGAACTTACACACTCACTTATAACGTAAATGATGCGACAGGAAATGCCGCAACTACTGTAACGAGAGACGTTATTATTGCTGATACAACACCACCTGTTATAACACTAACAGGTAATTCAACAGTCAATGTTGAACAAGGATCTGGTTATACGGATGCTGGCGCAACCGCTTCTGATAATGCCGATGGAAATATCACCGGCAACATCGTAATTTCTGGCGACACTGTAGACCCGAATACATCTGGCACTTACATTATTCGCTATGACGTTTCGGATGTAGCAACGAATGCTGCAACTCAAGTCACACGAACTGTGATCGTTGCTGATACAACTATTCCTACTATTACGCTACTTGGTGTAACGCCAACAAATCATCAGCAAGGCACAAGCTATACCGATGCAAGTGTAACTGCTGCCGATAATATTGATGGTGACATTACAGCAAGCGTGGTAACAACAGGTACTGTTGATGCCAATACAGCTGCCACCTATACCTTAACTTATAACGTAGTTGATGGTGCCAGTAATGCCGCGATTACGGTCACAAGAGATGTTGTTGTCGCAGATACCGCCCCTCCAGTAATTACATTAACAGGCAGCACAACCCTCAATCATGAGCAAGGAACAGCTTATACAGATGCTGGTGCAACAGCTTCTGACATTGTTGATGGTAATGTGACTGCGGGAATCGCTGTCACTGGAACAGTAGACATTAACACCGCTGGCCCATACATCTTAAGCTACAACGTGACAGACGCTGCAACAAATGCTGCAATAACAGTAACAAGAACTGTAACCGTTGCAGATACCACCATCCCTGTAATTACACTAACCGGTGACGCAACGGTTGATCACACACAAGGGCAGTTATTTACGGACCCAGGGACTAGCGCGTCAGATAACATTGACGGTGATATTTCAGCAAATGTCGTCACATCAGGCACATTAGATATCAACACTGTAGGCGCATACGTACTCAGTTATAACGTAACGGATGCAGCCACAAACAATGCTACTACCGTGACTCGAACGGTAAATGTCGTAAGCCCAACAGTTGTCTCAATTGAAGCTGAAACAGCAACACTAGTAGGTTCATCTGTATCATCAACCAATACCGGTTTTACAGGTTCAGGTTATGTTGAATTTACAGGCGAAGGGAACATTGAAACGACCTTCACAGCATTTGCAGTCCCATATAACCTGACAGTTCGCTTTGCACTTGACACAGGAGACAGACCTTTAGAAATAATCGTGAACGGTGGGTCTCTAGGTAATCTATCTTTCCCGGCAACAGGTAGTTTTACTACTTGGGGGAATACAGCGACATTTGCAATCACTCCCCTATCAGGCTCAAACACCATTAGACTTCAAACTACCGGTGGAAGCGGTGCTAATATTGACCAACTCACTTTGACACCACAATAGATGTTGAATTCACCAGGAGTCAAAAGAATGAGCAAACATTATATTACAGCAGCACTCACCGCCTCACTCCTCACAGCCTGTGGTGGTGGGGGTGGCGGTGGTAGCGACACCAAAGAAACAATTCCTCCAGCATCGGTACTAACAGGTAGTTTTATTGATAGCCCGGTAAAAGGACTGCGATATGAAACACCCACACAAAAAGGGTTAACGAACGGCCTAGGTGAATTCAAATATGTAGAAGGAGAATCCGTTTCATTTTACCTTGGTGGAACACAACTTGGTGTGACACTAGGAACAAGCCTTGTCACACCTTTTAGCTTGTTTGGTATCACTCCTATTATCTCCGAGTTCGAAATAGTTGAAGCTTTGAGCGGTAGCGAGACTAACAGCTTTGATCGCGCACTGAATGTCGCGACTTTACTACAAACTTTTGATGTCGACGGAAACCCTGAAAATGGCATTGATTTAGGCTCGAGTCATACAGATTTAAGAAGTATTGACATCCCCCTACTTGTCAAAGCTCGTACTTTTGAAAACCAAACTAAACTCAACAGCGCTAAAATATTAGCTGGCATCTCACGGCCACGGTCTTTTGGTGATGCAACCAAGCACCTCTATGAAAGCTTAAATATTGATATAGAATCCAGCCTGACATCTTCTTTCACATCGATTCAAAACAACAAGAAACTAAGCTCTATCAGTTTTGAGTACAATTCTGATGGCAAGGTAATTACCGAGAATACAGATACAAATAACAATGGCGAAATAGATATTTTAAAAACATTCGCCTATGACTCGAACGGCAATTTAGTTCAAACAAGTAATTCAGCAACTAATACAGTTGAAACATTAAGTTATGACAGTAACCAAAATTTACTCACTCGCTTAATTGATCGAGCTTCAGGGAATGATACTCAAGAAAACTACAGTTACGTTAACAGTAAACTCGAACGTTTTGAGCTTGACCAAAGCGCTGATGGTTCAATTGACGCCATCACAAGTTATACCTACAACGCTCAAGAAAAAATAACCAGTTATAAAGTTGACCGAGATGCTGATGGTGTTGTTGACACCGTCTCTACGTACACTTACCTCAACAATAATTTATTATCTTATTCTGAAGACAGTGATAATGATGGAACTCCTAATATTATCATTGCTTATACTTATGACGGGAATGGTAATCGTACCTCACAGAATGTAGACCTCTCGGCAATTGGCGCGCCAAACACAATCGCTACGTTTGAGTACGACACTCAAAACAATGCCACTCGTTATGAACAAGATAAAAATATAGATGGCACCGCTGATTATATCGAAGTTTATGCTTACGATAAAAATAACAATCGCACACTTTTTAAAAGAGATACAGATGCGAATGGCTCTTGGGACGTTGTCACTCAATATTTTTATGATATCAATGGTAATCGTATAAAAATGATTGAAGATAGCGATGGGAATGGCATTGTTGATAAAGTTTGGACTGGTAGTTATGAAGCAGCCATATTAGAGAGCACTTGGGATTCTATTATCAGCAAACTTTAAATCACACTCCTTCTGCTATCACTGTCAAGAACCAGTTAAAATTAACTGGTTCTACCCCTCCAACAACGAAAATTCGTAGAATAGTTTAAATTTTTGGAGCTAAAGAAACAAAAAAATCGATTCTGATCCACAAATGAAAGAACCCGTCGCATCCAAATAAACGCTTCCTTTCTTCTAGCCACCGGTAAGCATGCAAGAATAATCAAGCTTATGTTTAGGGTGAAAATCAGACAGAATACTCACTATAGCTGAGTAACAGGTGACGAAGCAATCTAGCCAACTTTACATTAGCCCTATTTTGCAACAAGAAACTAAAACCTGCTTTGGGCAGGTTTCTCAATACCTATGCTGAAGCCTTAATAACCTAAATATACTATTTAAGCTTTGCCAATGCCGCTTGGCAGGCACTCCTAGCATACATGCGGTTTTTATAATCAGCGAAGCCATCAAAAAGTTCAAATTTAAAATTTTCAGCCCAAGTTAATGTATGAGCAATCAACACATCAGCCATAGTAAAACGATTACCTAAGGCAAATTCAGGTGATTCACCAATCAAATCTCTCAGTGCTTTTTGTGACTTGTGAAACTCCCAAAGGGTCGTATCCAATATTTGCGGTACCCTATGTTTTTCAGGAAGCGCAAACCGGTGTTTGCCGTTCGTCCAAAGAGGTTGTTCTAAATCAGTTAAAGTAAAAAAAGCTAACTGATCATACAAAGCTCTCTCATGAGTTCCATCTTTTGGGATCAATGACGTTGACGTGTTTTTAGTCGCAAGATAGTTAACTATCGCAGCACTTTCAGTGAGAATTAACTCACCATCAACCAATGTCGGTACTTTACCTTGAAAATTCAGTTCACGATAAGCTTCACCATTTGAACCATTATCACCAACCCCACCGAACTCAACTTCAATATATTCATAATCGAGCCCCGCTTCTTCAGCCGCCCAAATAGTTCTAAATGAACGTGATTTACCCACACCGTAAATTTTCATAAGATCTCCTTTTATTTATTGATTTAAATGAGACGACATAACAAACAAAGCGTTCATTTTACAAGACCATTGATTGTGCATTTTTATCAGCTAATTCGCGAATAAACTTTAGCAACACTATTTTAGTTACAAAGAGAATTTGGCGAGCCTTGCAACAACTGGTAGAATCCGCGCTCCGTAGTATGATGCTCACCCATTAGGTTATTCAAATTATGACAGACAACACCAATTCAAACTCATCTCCTTCTTTAAGCTACAAAGATGCTGGCGTCGATATTGATGCCGGAAACGCACTAATTGAGCGAATTAAAGGCGTTGCTAAACGTACAAAACGGCCTGAAGTAATGGCTGGTTTAGGTGGTTTTGGGGCCATGTTTGAATTACCAAAAGGTTACGATGAACCCGTGCTTATTTCTGGTACAGATGGTGTTGGAACCAAGCTTCGTTTAGCCATGAACCTAAACAAACACGATACGATCGGTATTGATCTTGTAGCGATGTGTGTCAATGACCTAATTGTGGGCGGCGCAGAGCCATTATTTTTCCTTGATTACTACGCGACAGGTAAATTGAACATAGATATTGCTGCCAGCGTGGTTGAAGGTATTGGCAACGGTTGTGATATGTCGGGCTGTTCATTGGTGGGTGGTGAAACAGCTGAAATGCCGGGTATGTACGAAGGTGAAGATTATGACCTTGCTGGTTTTTGTGTCGGTATCGTCGAAAAGTCCAAAATTATTGATGGATCTAATGTCAAAGCTGGTGACACCCTAATTGGCATTGCTTCTTCTGGCCCACACTCAAATGGTTATTCTTTAATTCGTAAAATCATTGAGGTTTCGGGCGTTGAACTAAATCAAAAAATGGGCGATACGGATCTTGCAAGCGCATTAATGGCACCTACTCGAATTTACGTTAAGCCACTACTTAAGTTAATTAAAGCACTACCTGTAAATGCCCTTTCGCATATTACTGGCGGTGGTTTACTTGAAAACATCCCACGCGTATTACCCGAAAGCGCCAAGGCAGTTATCGATACCAACAGCTGGGACTTCCCTGAAGTATTCAAATGGCTGCAAAGTGCAGGAAATGTTGAAAGTACCGAAATGTACCGTACCTTTAACTGTGGTGTGGGTATGGTTATTGCGGTTCCAGCTGATCAAGCAGTCGCGGCAATTGAGTTACTTGAAGCAGAAGGCGAAAAAGCCTGGAAGATCGGTTCTATCGAGAATGCAGCTGCTGACGAAGAACAAGTTGAACTTCGTGGTTTAGAAGCTTAATTCTCACCAGACATAGAGGTTAACCTAATGGAAGGTAGAGATCCTGTTATTGTTGTGCTTATTTCAGGTAGTGGCAGTAACCTTCAGGCTTTAATTGAAGCGGTAGAAAAAGAAGAAATAACAGGCAGTATTCAAGCTGTTATTTCTAATAAAGCAGATGCTTATGGTTTAGAGCGCGCTGAAAAAGCAGGCATTAAGACGCACGTTGTCGACCATAAAAAATACGATAGTCGCGATGCCTTTGATGGTGAATTGATTCGACAGATTGAACAACATAAACCCGACTTAATTGTATTAGCGGGTTTTATGCGAATTTTGACTGAAAGTTTCGTTCGTCGTTATGAAGGCAAAATGCTCAACATTCACCCTTCCCTGCTGCCAAAATACCAAGGGCTAAATACCCATCAGCGCGCACTCGATGCGGGAGATGCAGAGCATGGCGTTACCGTACATTTTGTAACCGCGGAACTAGATAGTGGCCCAAACATTATTCAAGCCAAAGTCCCTACACTGAAACAAGATACAGCAGAAACACTCGCAAAACGTATCCAACAACAAGAGCATATTATCTACCCGATTGCCGTTAAGTGGTTTATTGATGGTCGTCTAAACATGACAGATAATGACGCTATGCTTGATAATGAAATCTTACCCGAAACTGGACTAATACTCGAAAACCCGCAAACTATCCACTAGACTGGAGTTATGATCAGTCGGAAGGGTACCGCAATGCTCGCTTTCAACATTAAGCATCACTGCTTTCAGGTTAAACAAGGCACATTACTTATTCTATTGTGCCTGCTCCCCTTCTCGTCACTTAGCACCGAACTACTCCCACATCAAGCCACTTACACTGCCAAAATAAAAAAAGGCATTAGTATCAAAGGCGAAGCAGTTCGAGAATTAAAACAACTCAGCAATGGCCAATGGTTTTATCGTTTTGATGTTGAATCCTTCGCTGCCGACATCAAAGAATCATCTACCTTCGAATTGAAAGATGGTCATATTTCCCCCCTTAAATACAAGTATAAGCTCTCACCTTTCTTAGCCAGAAAACGTAAACGAGAGGTCACATTCGACTGGGAAAACAAACGAGCACATAGCTCATACAAAAAGAACAAATGGACAATTGAATCCATCCCCCAAAACAGTCAAGACCGTCTAAGCTACCAACTTCAGATGTTGCTGGATGTGAAAGCAGGCAAACAAGAAATGGTTTTCCCCATTGCACATAAAGGAAAGGTAAAAGAAAGTCACTTTAGGGTGCTACGTGAAGAGTCTCTTCAAACGGCCTTGGGAACAATGAATAGTATCGTGGTTGAGAAAGTTAGAGCCAAAACTAAAAAACGAAAAACACTCTTATGGTTCGCTAAAGACCATGCTTTTTTACTTCTGAAAATGACGCAAGTTGAAAAAGATGGTGAAGAATATGAGATTAACCTTAAAAGTGCTGAGATTAACGGGGTCCCTATTTAAAACATATAAGTGTACAAATAACCTGCACCAACAGCCATTGTTAAAATTACGACCAGAAATGCAATAATCATTTTGCTTTTAAACATTGATTTCAACAGAATAACTTCAGTTAAACTAGCTCCCGCACTACCGATAATTAATGCCATGACAGCACCTAAACTCATGCCTTTAGCTGCTAACGCCGCACTCAGAGGAATAACAGCTTCTGCTCTGATATATAATGGGATACCTATAAACGCTGCGACAGGAATAGCAAAAGGGTTATCTTTATTAGCAATATTGGCAATATACTCAGACGGCATGAACCCATAAATCATTGAGCCAAGCGCAATACCTCCGATTAAATAAGGCAGCACTTTCTTAAAATCAGACCAAGTACTTTTCCATATTTTCATCCATTTACTTTCTGGAAATGCCTTTGATCCCCCTCCAACATTACAGCCTTTATGTTGAGGTTCAATATATGCTTCTGCTTTAATATATTTTTCAAACCCCAGCTTCTCGAGACTATAACCAGCAATAATGGAAACACCCAAAGCAACCGTAAAATAGAAAACCGTTACTTCTAACCCAAACGTAACAGCAAACAAACCAATAATAATAGGATTAAGCAAAGGGCTGGCAAAAAGGAAAACCATCATGGTACCGAACCCTGCATTAGCTCTTAACAAACCCTTTAGAAAAGGAATAGTAGAGCAAGAACAAAAAGGCGTAATTGCACCCAAGAAGCCTGCAATGATGTAACCCTTACCGCTCTTGCTACTCAAAATTGACTGAATTTTACTGGGAGGAATATATTCTTGTAATACGCCAACGATGTAACTAATAAAAAGAAAAAGAATCGTTAATTCAACCGCTAAGAAGACAAACATATCAAGTGCATCAAAGACCATTTGGTTTGAAATATTCATATTTTTCCTATTTCGTTATTTCCAGTAAGTTCGAAATATAAAACAAAATATTGCTTCAATCAAGATATTTCTAGTAATATCGAATTATATTTCATATCAATGAGAACATTATGGACATAGAAAACATTGCAAAAGCATTTAAAGAGCTAGGACACCCTACTAGACTTGCCATTTTCAGACGATTAGTTAAATCTGGTCTTCAAGGTATTTCTGTGGGCACAGTTCAAGATGAATTAGATATTCCTGGTTCTACCCTATCGCATCATATTTCGAGTTTGGCATCAGCTGGTTTGATAAAACAACGTAGAGAAGGCCGTATACTCTATTGCGTGGTGGAATATGCCAGATTACTTGAAGTGATAAATTTTCTGCAACGTGACTGCTGTGCTGATGAACTATTAAGTGAATCTGCAGGTGAATAATCTTCTTTTATCTACAACCTATAATTAGCAAAACTAAATAATTGCTTCGGCATATTAATAGGTCAGTTACTTTTTACTTCTATGAGTATAGGTTTCTAAATAATCATGGGGACATGCTCTGAAAAAAAAGTTTCGTAAAATCATCCGCAGGGAAAAATGTTTCAATTTTCAACTCTTCCGCTGTCACGTCAAGAGCCGTACCGAAAGTGGAAACCATACTGAATGTTTTTAAGGTAACACTGTTGGCACTTAATTCCATTGGCAGAATGGGTGTCATCGGGTCAATCATTTCAGCCAGCCCGATAGATAAATCAACACCTGACATTTTGCTCAGGTCTTTCAAAAGCTGCATGAGTACTTGGTTATCAGGGTCAGCATTCACTTCTCGCTGCAAACGAAGTAATAAGGTTCTCGCAAGTTCATCCCAATTACTTATCATCGACTTCATACCATCCGGATGAAAAGTCATACGATAAATATTTTTGTCGCCACTTGGGTCAACCCGCTGCCAAATCTTCTCCAAATCGCCCAACAAGCTCATAAATCGAATAGCCGCATCATTACTCATCACCAAGTTCCAATTTCTATCCACGACAATAGCTGGGTATGGTTCATGATGGGACAAACTCATTTCCAATGCTTGCTGTACCGCTTTCATTTCAACATTATCAAGCATTCTTTCTTTAAATATGGGAGCAAAACCAGCAGCCGTAAGCAGTTGGTTTCGATCCCTTAATGGGAGCTCCAGCGCTTCTGATAAACCTAATACCATTTCCCTACTTGGCCGGGCACGACCCGACTCCAAGAAACTAAGATGACGTTGCGACACACCGGCATCTAGAGATAACTCTAGCTGAGATCGTTTACGTAACTTCCGCCATCTTTTGATCATTGATGTAAAAGCCGAATTTTCACCCACTATAACACTCATCATTTGCTCCCAGAATTCACTTGATAAACAGTATTGAAAATATGTTTATTGCTTGAAGGTTAACATGAAATGTCATACCTGCAATTACCTTGGAGGTAATTGTTTGTTGTTCTCACATACACGAAACTAATCATGCAATCACAACTCATACTTTTTCATTTAAATAGGATAAAACAATGAACTTACGTAAATTCTTCTTATGGTTTGTTTTTATAGACTTTGCTGTATTCAGCTCCTGGGTAATGTGGAATGAAGGTTATTTGGGGATCTGGCAGGCCGGTTTCACCTCATCAGGCAGCCTGCAAATATTGTTGGATTTAGCGATTTGTTGTCTGCTAATTTGCAGCTGGATTAAAGGGGACGCAGAAGCAAATGGACTCAACCCTTACCCATGGATGCTAGCGACATTTGCTACAGGTTCACTTGCACCACTTGTGTATTTGATTGTAAGGGAGTACCGAAAAGAGAAACCTCTTAAAGAAGTATCTCAATTTGCTTAGCTCGTATACGCACGACTAAACAATTCGAGTGCCTGAGATACAAAAGGGATACGCTTTTTATTTGTTAACCTGGTATAGGTATTTCCATTAAACTCGAACATCCTATAGTCAAGAGTCAGGTTGTGACCTGACTCTTTTTTTAGATAGATAAACAGTGCTATTTTAACCTACGCTTCAAAGTGGCTGCTGATACCTCTAGTTTCTGCGACAGCAATTCCAGTGTCGGAAACTTAGGCTCTGAACTTTCAACAGCTAATATTATTTTGGTCACTATATCTTGCATACTAAAATTCCGGGGTATTAAGCTTTAGCCGAGAGAGCGTAACCGGTGTAACACCAAGAAACGAGGCTATTTGATATTGCGGTAGCTTTTTTACCAGCTGTGGGTATTCCCTACAAAACCACAAGTATCGATTCTCCGTATCAGCAATCAATAACCGAGCTTCTCGTTTGGCATTTTTAAGGAAACTCGACTTAAGTAAATTCAACTCGATTTGCCCCCACTCAGTATTTATAGCGTTCCTATTACTAAGATCTTGATAGTTAGCGATCATTAAGGTGGTTGATTCAAGAGCCTGAATATTAAACTTGCAAACAGAATTATCGGATACCGGGTATATAACCTCCCCTCTTTCATAAAAATGTTGATTCACTTCACGTCCCTTCGAATCCGAATAATACACCCGTAACAAACCTTCATGAATGAAACAGAGTTCCCCCCAACTTTCTCCAGCTCGTACTATATGGTCGTTCTTGTGAAAAAAATTACTAAAGAACAGAGGCGCAAGTTGTTTCCACGTATTAAGTTCGCTGCCAAGTTTAGATTCGAAAATTACCCGTAGATGTTCTGCGCCAAAACAATTCAATGGTTGTCCCCTGCTTAACAATGAGTATTGTTTTTTCTATAGGGTGCAATTTCATTTACACGACTGATCCATCGAATAATAGCAGAAAACTCATCCATCATCTCTTGAATTTCAACCGCATCAAGCAAGCAGTTCAATTGAGAAATAACAGCGATATCAGCTAATGAAATGTGACTACCAATTAGGAAGTCAGACTTAGATAGGATGGCGTTTAAAGCTTGTAAGTGCCGACGAGCATCGTCAATAATTTGCTCACTTTTTTTCCGCCCTAAGCCCTGTATCTTAATAATATCGCGTGATTTTTTTACGATGAGTTTTAATAACATCCAATCAGGTAATTTTGGCAAAGTGCTTTTGACTTTTTTCAGTGTATCCTTTGCATTGTGAACCCAAGAGATTCGCATCGTCATCTCGTAAAAGTACAAGCTTTCATCAGCCCAATCTTCAATGATATGCATATTGGCCTTCAGCAGGTCATCTACTGGTATGAGCTTCTTTGCTGGAAATATTTCATCAAGGGCATAGGCGATATCTGTTGAGTCGCAAATTTTTCTGCCATCAATATCTACCGCAGGGAACTTTCCAAAGGGGCTTACATCATTGTACTGCTTAACCTTTAAGCGATTTATTTCTTCAACCTTATAATCCAACCCTTTGAACGAAAGTATGCGTGATACCTTCTCAGTAAAAGGCGAGGAACTGAACTGGTAGAGAGTAATCATAAATTAAATTCTCTAGTGCCTTAATAAAGCGACACTGTTTTAATAAGCTGGTTTTGAAAATACTGGCTTTGAAAACATAATTGACAGTGAACTAGGTTTCATCTCCCCAGCAAGTGATCAGAGATAATGCGCTGTTGAATTTCTGAGGTCCCCTCAAAAATCTTCGTCAGCCGGGCATCACGCCAATATCGCTCTACAGGGAAGTGATGGGTGTAACCAGCCCCCCCTAATATTTGCAGTGCATCAGAACAGACGCGTTCGGACATTTCAGCGGCAAAGTATTTCACCATGGCAGCCTCTTTGTCACAGCGTCCACCCTCATCTATCTTCGCACACACGCTGTAAAGGAGCTGCCTAGCGGCCTCGATATCAGTTGCCATGCGTGCAATTTTGAAGCGCAAATCTTGAAATTTGGCGATAGGACGTCCGAATTGAACACGCTCTTGTGCGTACTGAATAGCACAATCCAAAGCACCTTGCGCAGCACCTATGGAACGAGCAGCTGTATGTGCACGTGGAATTTCCAGCCCACTTGTGAGAAGCTTAAACGCAGCACCTTCATCTCCAATTAAGAAATCCTTGTGTACCCGACAACCATCAAACGCCAGCTCAAATGTATTCCAACCGTAATAGCCAATTTTAGGAATGGGGCTACCTGAACATCCTTCTGGTAGTTCACCGCGCGGTTTTTCAATTAAAAAGCCACTAATACCTAAGTAAGGCTTGTCTGGGTTTTCCTCACGAGGTGTTGTTCTTGCGAATACTACTATTGCATCTGCCCCATCCGCATAAGTTACCCAGTACTTTGCCCCTGTAATAACGTAATAATCTCCGTCTAGTTCTGCGCGACATTTAATACCGGATAAGTCAGAGCCGACATCAGGCTCTGATAAAGCCGCCGCGATCAAAAAGTCGCCAGTAACGGCGCGCGGAATTAAACGGTCACTTATTTCTGGCTTCAATCGCTTTAAGAAATTGATATCAGAGCGCGCAATAATGCTCCCAACACTCATCCAACCTCGGCACAATTCTTCAGCAATAAGACAGTATTCGAAACACCCCATGCCGCTACCACCTAGGTCTTCAGGTGCTTTGATACCAAAGAATCCTAATTCACCCATTTGTTCAATTAGCGAGCGAGGTATAATGCCTTTTTGCGGATCCAACTCATTCGCTAATGGCAATACCACATTGTTGGTAAAATCCGCTGCGGTTTCTTTTATCATCTTTCTTTCTTCTGTCATGTAACTCATTTGCTTCTACCTATTCGATTCAATACTTGAATTTATAAACAAACTATTTTTTGCTGGTTAAATGACGCGCTGCGCGCCTTGCCAATATTTTTTTCGAATCTCTTTTTTATCAATCTTACCTAAAGGGGTTTTAGGGAAGTCTTCCACAAATTCGATAGACTTCGGTGTTTTCACGCTACCTATTTTTTCTTTGCACATAGCAAGCAGTTCATCCTCAGAAAGTGATACCTTTGGGGACAACTGCACAAGCGCCTTGACCTCCTCCCCCCATTTTTCGCTAGGTACACCAATCACCGCTACGCCTGCGACACCGTCAATGCTGCTCACCCCTAGCTCCACTTCAGCAGAGTAAACATTGAAGCCACCGGTAATGATCATGTCTTTTTTGCGATCGACTATATATACGAAATCGTCTTCATCCATGTAACCAATATCGCCAGTGAGGTGCCATCCGTTTTTACGGATCTTGGCTGTTTCTTCAGGAGTGTTAAAATATCCTTCTGACACATTGCCCCCTTTCACGGCAATTTCGCCGCGCTGTCCTTTCGGCATAGGCATGGCCAGTTCATCCACAATAGCGACTTCAGAAATAACTGTCGCACGCCCGACACTTCGTAAACGAGAATCCGGTGCTACTTCACCATTTATGAAGTGATCCTCGACCTTCAATTCGGTAATTTTCATGGGACTTTCGGTTTGACCAAATCCTCCTGTCATTACTGGACCAAAGATGTCGAGTGCTTTTTTAAGCTGTGCGATCGACATAGGTGCGGAACCATAAGCAATACGTTTAATTGAGGAATAGTCAAAAGAACGAACATTCGGCTGAGCGAGTAAGCCGTAGATTGCCGTGGGCGGCAAAAAGATATCTGTAATTTTTTCGTCTTCAAAAGTTTGAAGAACATCCTGCAGGTCAACGTTTTCTTTAATCACATAACGAGGCCCTGCAGCCATTGACGTAAGCACGATACGCCCACCGACATGTGTCATTGGCGCAGCACATAGAAAAACTGGTACCTGATCTTCACCTCTGTCCAAATCAAGCGAGATGGCATAAGACAGGGCACGAAAGTTACGATCACTCAGCATCACCCCTTTAGGTAAACCGGTGGTTCCCCCTGTCATTGGTATCGTAATGGTGTCTAGTGCGTCGCGCTTAATATTGGTCGATTTCTTGGGCGCATGTTCAAGCCAAGCTGTCAGGCCAACTTCACCCCCCTTATTATCGAGACAGACACTCAGTTTTAATCCACCGGTTGCCTCTTCTATAAGCGGTAAAGTTTGCTTGAATGACTCTTGATAAAACAGCACTTGGCAACCCAATTTTCCAAGTACAGAAATATTATCAGTTTGGGAGTTTTTAGGGTTCACCGGAATCCACACACCACCAGCACGTATAATTCCCAAGGTGACAATAAACGCTTTCGCCGAATTCAAACTATAGATCGCTGCATGCATGCCTTTCTTAAAACCAGCATTGCACAAAGCCTCAGCCACTTTGATAGACTCTTCCTGAACCTGAGCATAAGTGTATTGCTCATCGTTAAACTGCAGACAGATACGGTCAGAAAACATCCTGCAAGCCTGATCAACAATATCAATCAGTGGTTTCTCAAACTGGGTTTTATCAACACTCATAGTATTTCTCTTAGGTACTGTCTTAGGGGTTTTCTTCGGTAAAAAGCGCGATTCTCAGCAAGAACTTAAACTTCGCATCCGAACCGACAAGCTCTCCATAAAGCTATCAGTTGGTAGCCGATAAGCCACCTTCGATCACTCAATTACTGAATCAATTAATCGACAGCCATCCCATAAAACGCGGCGTCATTAAGTACATTTTGCAGTAAAGGAATAGCAGCTTCATCTAACAATATGCCATCAGGTGATTTAATTGCTCCCTTCCCCTGTGTTTTTGCTTTATCGAACATCGCTAGTGCTTGTTTCGCTAAGGAGATTTCCTCGACACTTGGGCCAAACTCACTCGTTGCCACCTCTACTTGAGTAGGGTGGATCGCCCACTTACCAACACCTCCTAGGGTTTTGACCATTCTGCACTCGTTTCGATAACCATCCAAGTCAGGAATCATCGCCCATGGGCCATCGACGTAGTCAGCACCAATCGTTCTGGCAGCCACAGCCAGAGTACTACGTTGGTGGTGCCAAATATCTCCCGGGTAGAATCGCGGTTTACCAAAAGCATCTCTAAAATCGACCCCTTGAGCACGAGTATAATCACCCACACCAAACATCAATGACTCGATACGATCACTCGATGCTGCAATCTCTTTGATATTGTGAATGCCTTCTACTTCTTCAATGAGAATTTCAAAACCAATTTTATGTCCAATATTGTGTTCTTGCTCAATCAATTCCAGCATAGTTTCAACAAAGTGGACATCTCGTGCATACTTCACTTTAGGAATCACTAAAGTATCGATATGTCTACCCGCTGCGCTTACCACTTCGGTTAAATCCTGAATTGCCCAATACGAATCGATACCATTCATACGAAAGCTACGCACTGTGTTCCCCCAATCCATCTCATTGAATGCTTTAATCACATTCTTTCGTGCTTCGGGTTTAAGCTTCGGTGCAACCGCATCCTCTAGATCCAAGAATATGTGGTCAACCCCCATCCCCAATGCTTTCTCAATTTTCTGCAATGAGCTACCCGGTACAGACATCATACAACGGCGACGACGTTTAATTTTTTCATTCATGTTTAAGTTCCTACTGTTAACAATCTTTGTGGCTTAATATAGTTTGTTACGAATCAATACTGCTTCTTTCGAATCAAAGCAGTGCGATCACCCTGGAATACCAAGCTCTTATCCTGATCAACACCGTAATGCCTGAAGGTCACAACGCCTGAGTCATCGTCAGCGTCCTCTTTACTTAGAACCTCTGTATAGGAATAGAGCGTTGTTCCATGTAAAACCGGGCCTGTTAGCTTGATGTTGTCCATCGATAGTTCACGAATAACTTGCTCCCCCGTATCTTGATATGACAAACCAATTACGATAGAAATCGTCACGCCACCGAACACCAGCGACTCGCCCACATGCGCTAGTTTTTTCTGATGCATTTGCTTCATCAAATGGTCATCAAAATGAGCTGAGGCCGAATTCATGACCAAATGACAAATGGTGACGGCATCATTCTCTGTCACTGTTTTCCCGCGAGCATGTTGATAGACTGCCCCTACCTCAAAGTTCTCAAAATAGTTGTCTTGCCCGGTAAGGCGCTCATTCATTTTATTTATCGCTGACATACGTATTACCTTCTTAAGTTTACTCGCCGTACTAATCTCTCCGAACGTGGTTAGATATATAGGGCTCATCTATCTGCTAAGACTCTCTTGCTTTACATCACCAGAAAGTTTGATCGTACAAATTCAATGACCAACTCGTTACTTTGGTTAAAACCTTCTGTTTTCCATGTAACGATCGCCGCGCCCTTTTTACTTTCTGAGTAACGCTTATTTAACACTGCGCTACGGCAAGTAAGGGTATCGCTCTCATAAACAGGACTGAGAAATTTACAATCTTTAATGCCAACAAAGGGGCCCCGTAAACTTAGGTCTTCCACCGTCATTCCCAACACCGTATTGAAAACCAACAGTGGTGCAACGACACAACCGGGATGCCCTTCAGCCTTGGCGTACTCTTTATTCAGGTAAAGTGGGTTATACATTTGCGTCAGCGCAGAAAATAAACTGTTATCACCGCTATTAATGCTTCGTCCCCAGTGATGGTAAAAAACCCTACCATCGTCAAAGGCATCAATCGTATTGCCTTTATCCCACAACACAGCCTTTTCTAAAAAGTCGAGTTTAGTGTTTGCTTGATCATTCATAATTAAAACCTGCCTACCTATTTCATAACGTGAAACTAGACTACCTTTCAATCAACTTACTTGTCAACCAGTAAGTATGTTATTATTTGATCTGTAAGTGAATGCAGATCTTTGAGATTGAAATATCACCGTCGAGTGGTATCATCCTCAAGATCCTAACTAATTGACCAACAAGTAATTTTCAGGAACTATTATGACCAAGCGTCGAACTCAGGCGGAAAGAACCGAAACATCTGATAACGCAATTTTTAAAGCTGCCATCGAAATTATTGCTAAAGAAGGGCCTAGCTCGATGTCCCTCGCTAAAGTTGGAAAGTCCGCGGGTTTTACTGGCGGCTTGGTCAGTTATCGCTTTGGTTCCAAAAGTGGACTACTACAAGCAGTTTCTGAACGCATCCTTGAACTATGGAACGCTAAAACCTTACAAGACCCTAAGCTGCAACAATCTTCAGGTATTGAACGCCTTAAATTCATAGCGGAAGATTACTTGCATAATGTACGTAAAAGATCGGATCTGATGATCGCTCAACATCGCCTAATGCACGCAAGTTATGGTAGCTGCCCAGATTTACTCCCCTACTTTCAAGAGTTTGATAAGAATGTACGTGACTCAATCGGAAGTATTATTACTGACGGCAACGATACCCGCCAAGATATCAATAACCAAGCATTTGCCACGGTATTCATCGCAACTTTAAGAGGCATTGCTCAGCAGTATTTTATTAACCCAAAGGATGTTGATCTTGAGGAAGCCAAGCAGATGATTTGGAAAATATGCGAGGAAAGTCTCGGTGCCAAAACCTAGCAGTCAGGCTTTATCCATTCAAGGATTTTGCCCCGCTCAATAATATATTCCCCAGGTACAAGTTGAGCACTAGCAAAGTTAACCATTGCTTTAGCGAGTTGGCTACCAGAAATAGGCTGATAGTTTTTCATTCCTGAAAACCCAGCTCCAAGGGAGCGAAGAATAACCGCACCCACCTTTTCCGTCACTCTTCCGTCCGATCGCTGAGCTTCAATGATAGTGGGTTTAAAGTAAGCAATCGTTTCAAAAGATTGTTTTCGAGAAAACTCTTCCAATTGCCCTTTCATTCGCGCGTAAAAGAATTTCGAATCGATATTTGCGACTGGCGAAGACACCAAAAACAACCGTTTAACATTATTCTTGGCCGCAGCCTCAATGACTTTTGCTTGATAGGTATAATCTACTTTGTAATGGGCCTCTTTTCCCCCGGCTTGCTTACGTGTCGTTCCCAAGACAGAGAACAGGTCATCCCCCCGAATTAGCGAGGCCCAAGTTGCAATATTTTCGAAATCGACTCGGTGATTACACAGTTTAGAGTGCTTCATATCGAGCAAACGACGGGAAAAAACGATCACTCTCTCATAGTTATCATTTTCCAGTAGGCACCGAGTGATATGTTTACCGGTTATCCCGGTTGCACCAATTACAATAGCAGCCTTCATCAATGAACCTCTCACTTATTTATAACCAGAATCTCAGTAAACTTACCACAAACACTTACTTATTGACCGATCAGTTAGTATAATATCAGCTCTTTTCTATCTTAAATAGGAGTATTCATGATAACAGGACATTTTGCTGCAGCACTTGCCCTTAAGAGTTATGACAAATCTATCCCGCTCTGGGTACTATTTCTTGGCTCACAACTCGTCGATATCTTTTTTATGCTGCTATTGCTTTTAGGCATTGAGCATTTACGTATTGTGCCAGATATCAATGCATCGAATGATTTAGACCTTTATTATTACCCTTTCACCCATAGCCTGTTAATCACGCCCTTGTGGATGCTAGGATTCATCGGTTTATACTTCCTCGCTAAAAAATTTTCACCGCACAAATATTTGGCACCTCATAAAATCAATAAATCGATTGTTGTTATTCTTGGCTTAGTCGTTGCTTCGCATTGGCTATTTGACCTATTCACACACACACCTGACCTCCCTTTAATTGGCGATAGCTATAAAGTCGGTTTTGGGCTTTGGAATTATCCCCTCCTGTCGATCGCCCTTGAAGCGCTATTTATAGCAATTGGTTCATGGCTCTATCTTAGAAGTAGCAACACGAATACCCGTAAAAAAATCATCAGCGTATTTTTACTGGGAATCCTACTCATCATTCCACCAGCGATAAACCCACTTCTCCCAACACCGAAAAGCCACCAGGAAGTTGCTCTCAGCGGTTTGTTAATGTATGCCATTTTCACTCTGGCCGCGTATATTGTTGACCGTATAAAATAAACTTCAAGGACAATTTAGTCGTTTTGATTTCCCATATAAATGGTATAAGCCTTATGAAACGCTCGCATAAAAAATCAAAGGCGGATTTTCACCTACACTGCCAAGTGAAAGGTGATGCCGACAAACCAGTCCTTGTGCTGGTCCACGGTTTTCTATCCTCCAATTTACAGTGGGCACTCAATGAAACAGCTTTATTGGCTCACTTTAGATTATTCATGATAGAGCTATGGGGGCATGGAAATAGCCCAGTACCTCAAGATAATAGAGAATATTCCGTTGAACGTTATGTACAAGAACTAGAAACTATTCGTCAGCAACACGGCGTGAAACGATGGGGGTTAGTTGGCCAATCTTACGGCGCAGCCATCGTGATGCACTATGCGAGATTCAAGCCCGAGCATTGTAGCGGTATCGTCGTCACTAATTCTTTATCGGCGTTTTCACCACCAGGCTCTATTAAGCCAGGCATCTCGTATGAAGAGTTCATCCGTCAACATGGTGTTAAGGCGCTCCCTATCCATCCGTCATTTAGTAAAAGCCTTCCAGAAACGTTAAAACAGAAAATGATTATTCAAGCAGATAAAGTCGATTCTGAAGCTGCGATAGCAGGGTTGAACTTAAGAAACCAACTTTCTATATTACCCTTTACCGGCGAACTTCCGAGAACGCTTGTGACAAATGGTGTTTATGAAAAAGCATTTCAACCCATTGTGAAAGCGGCTAAAGAACAGTGGCAAGGTTTAGAGGTGGTGGATCTAAAGGGAGGGCACTCGATTAACATCAATTGTGCCAATGATTTCGATGAAGCTGTTATCAACTTCTTTCAGGATTGCTCGGCTAAATCAACAAACTGATAAGGTAAAAATATTTCACAAAATGGACTGTGAGCCCTTGGCGACTCACATTACTGGCCATTAGTTGTCAAATAAAAGGAGCGCCAAGCGGCGCCAGAATTAACGCCTACCTAAGCGAGAGGTAAGGTTATTTTTTGCCAGGCTACCCAACATTTTCAGCTTGTCTATCGGTGTACCGAAAAGCGTGTCTACCAGTTGCTGTGTTCCCGGACCATAAGGTGGCAACATACTGTCAAATAGCCCCCAAGTCCCGGCTTTCATGTACCCTCTTGGATTAGAAAACTCCTTAAAGCCCTCTTCCCCACGATGCCTCCCCATACCACTTTCACCCACCCCACCAAAACCAATTTGAGGCTGAACTTGTCCACCAACACAATTGATAGCAACACCTCCTGAACGAGTATTCATGGAGACATGATCAATTTCATTTTGATCTTTCGAAAAGACATAAATTCCCAGTGGCTTCTCGCCTAGATTCACATGCTCTATTGCGTTATCAATATGTTTATAAGTAATTATAGGCAATAAAGGGCCAAAAATTTCTTCTTTCATTATTCGCGAATTCTTAGGCGGATTCATGACCAAAGTAAAAGGCATATTCCTTACCTCACGACTGGACTCCTCCCCCATCTGAATTGTCTCACAGCCCAACTCCCTAGCTTCTGCAAGTAACTCCGACAATCTGTCGTAATGCCTTTCATTGACAATACTACAGACATCATTGGCTGCATTGTCTGCCCCTAGCTTGGTGAATTCTTGCTCCATGAGTTCAATGAAATTTACCAGATTTTCTTCAGGCACCAGGCAGTAATCGACATTAATACAAACTTGGCCACGTTTTGTGGCTTTCGCGCCTGAAATGTATTTAGCTGTATTCGTATCGACTTTCGAACGGCCCACAATAGCAGGGCTTTTTCCACCGAGTTCCAAGGTAACAGGCACCAAATTCTGAGCGCAGTTTGCCATTACTTTTCTAGCAATATGAGCATTGCCCGTATATAGCATATGATCCCAGCGTAAAGTAGAAAAATGTTCAGCCAAACTCACGCCACCAATTGCGGTGGTTACTAAACTCTCATCAAAGGTCTCGGCAATCATGTCCTCAAGTAATTTCGCACAGTTAGGCGTCACTTCAGAAGGTTTCAAAATTGCCCGGTTCCCCGCCGCCAATACATCAACTAGAGGCCCACAAGCAAGCTGTATCGGGAAATTCCAAGGGGACATGACGCCAACAACACCTTTAGGATGAGGCAATACATAGGCTTCCGAATTACCAAATATCGGACTCAATGGACGAGCGTCAGGCTTCATCCATTGTTTTAAGTTTTTAACCACATATTCTATACGACCGAAAACAGAACCTATTTCTAATAGGTCAGTCGATATTGTTGGGTGATTGCCAAAATCAGCCTGCATAGCTTCATGCATCTTATCTCGATTTTTAATGAACATATTTTTCAATAGTTCTAAGCGATGTATTCTCTCCTTTAAGGATGGGTAACTATCCTTAAAGAAAGCTTCCTGTTGCAACTGAAAACTATGGTTAAGCTTTCCAATCGACTTCGCTTCGATATCTATTGTCTGGATATTTGCATTCATACTAGTGCTCTCTCCATGCTGCCGGTGTCGTGTCATTGACAGCTATGCGTGAAATTCAACAACATCGATGACTTAAATTTTGTTGCCTTCGACTTGGTATATTTTAAAAAAACAAAACACCTGAACTTACTGTCCCTTGATAATATCCAATACCGGCATCAGATACTCCAAGAATTTCTCAGGATTCTCAGACATGGGAAAGTGTCCAACATCATCCATCCCAGTCCATGTAGAGCCTGGAATAGCCTTGTGCGCCGCCTTACCTAATTCTATAGGCCCACTGTAATCGTATTCACCAGAAAGGATATGCACTGCGACTTTAGAGGTATCGATATTTGCAGCCTCCTTCGTTAAATCAAACTCAGTCATGTAATAATGCAGATCACCCAAAAATAGCGCAGGCCAACCTGCGGCATAGAGCATACTGGTTTCTTTTCGATAAGCTTCTGGCGACGTTGGACTCATCAGCCCATTCATTGCTCGTGCTTTAAATTCGTTACTAACTTGCGGGTGCCATAAAGTGCCTAATTCGCTTATATCCGTCGGAATAGTTAGTGCCCCCTCTAAAGAGATCACTGCCCTAAAAACATCTGGATAATAACGAGCTAAATCTAGCGCCAACACGCCACCAACAGAACAACCCATAAATACAGGTGAGTTCAGTTCAAGAGCACTTGTCAGAGCTACAGGAACCGCACGCACAAACTCTGCTGTAAGCTTATACTCTTCGGTCCACCAGCTCTGGCCGACAGGGGGGATAGATTTACCATGAAATGGCAGATCATATGCAATTAAACGGAAGTGTTTGGTAATCTCAGTGTTTTCCATGAGATGTCGCCACTGCGTACCATGACAGCCGGCGGTATGTTGCAACAAAATGGGAATACCTTGACCGGCTTCTTCAAAATAAACTCGATAGTCTTGACCGAGAATATCCAGATGAACATAGCGGCCGATAGGCGCGTCAATCGTTCCAACTGGCTTTGACTCATCTGGTAGGGGTGAAGATTCAGTGCTACCCGGCCTAAGCAACTCAACAGCTCGCATCAAAGCCGCATAGTATTGCCCAAGCAAAACCTCTTCAGCTTGAATCTCTAACCCAAATGCAGTCGCAGGTTGGAGATCATTGAAGAACCTTGGAGGTACCGGTGCTAGTAGAGCCTGCCAGATATTTTCATTAGCACATACGCTAATAACACCTTCCGCGTCTCCGGGGTCCCCTAAACTTGGTTGCCCATCCTTAAGAGTTAAGAAGAATTCCTGACCCGGGATCAACAAACGAATTCCCCCATTCCAGTAACGTGCAGCGAGCATAAACTCACCATCGTTCTTACAAAGTTCAACAAATGCCTGCGGCTCAGAAACCGATAGATTAAATGATTTTTCCACTTCTTAGTTCCTCATCAACAATTATTAAAAAGTATCTTATGAAAACCAACATCAGGGTTTCTGCCGGGAGAGCGTGAGCATCTTTCGTGCTAAGTTTAAACCTTCAACTTAATACAGCCTATCCAATAGAACTATTGTTACTACAATTCGATGTATTGAATACTATACGCTTCTTAATTCATATAAATCATTTGACCAGATACTTTACTTACTTGTCAACCAGTAAGTAAAGTATCTGGTCAAATGTATTTTAGAATATTGTTGATCGCTCCTCTTTGTTAAACCAAAATAAGTACTGTAAAACTAAAAATTACACCCATACCCATTTCGATTGTCATCTGAAACATAAAGCCAGTCTCTTGCTCTAAATAGCTGTCATCAATAAATCTGGTTTTATGATTTTTGAGAATCGAATCACCAATTAAGCATACCTCCAATTATTATCCGAACAGCTTACTTAAGTTGCTTCTGAATGCTCATAAATGGTCTCCAGGTTTAAATGTGGTTTTGTATAGTAGTCTTCCACACAGCGGCTAACTAAAGGACTACGAAGACGTTCCCCCAACGCAGTCACCTCAGTTCTTCCCATCCAATGGGCTGCGACAATATCCTTATCCAGTTTAGTCGTGAGCTGTTCTATGGCTTCAGCGACAAAGCAAAAGCGGTAGTAGGTGACACCATTTTGAGGAGCCAAATAGGTGTAAATACCCAAAAAGCTCTTTAATTCGACTTGCCAACCTGTTTCTTCCAGCGTTTCTCGAATTGCCGCCTCAAAGATGGTTTCACCTTCTTCAATATGCCCAGCGGGTTGATTAAAAACTTGTTGGTTATGAGATAACTCTTCAACAAGCAGTAACTTACCATTTCGTTCAACAATGGTGGCGACAGTTGCGTGGGGTGCCCAAGTCATTCTGAATGTGTCCTTAGTTTGATATTGCCTCTATTCTAAGTGAGAACTCAGGTAATAAGAAAGTCAGGACACATGCTTAATGTTTAGTTGACGGTATCAACCGAAGCGGCGCGTTGCACTTTAGCCTGCTCACCGTCAAAAGCCGGTCTAAGTATCATATCTGCCGCTTTCTCGGCCATAGCGATAATAGGCGCATTGGTATTACCACTGACCAAGGTAGGCATCACTGAGCCATCGACAACTCGTAATTTATTAATGCCATGTACTTTCAGTTCACAATCCACCACTGCCATGGGGTCATTCCCCATCTTGCAGGTACCGACAGGATGATAGACCAAACCTAAACGGTCTTTGCATTTTTTCAACAAGGCTTCGTCAGATTCAATACCTTCACCAGGGTGTAACTCTTCATCTCGATGCTCATCAAAGGCGCTGCTGGCTAATATCTTACGTGCAACCCTAATACCATTAACTAATACTTTGGCGTCGGTGGGGTCGGAGAAAAAGTTAAAGTCTATTTTAATTGGCTCTCTCGGGTTAGCCGACTTCAAACTGAGTTTACCGCGACTTTTAGGCCGCAGTACACAAACATGTAAAGAATAGCCATGACCTGATAATAAGCCCAAATCCCGCCCGCAATCATCAAATAAAAGTGGTACAAAATGCAGTTGAATATCAGGCACTTCTACTTCGGGACTCGACTTTAAAAAACCACCTGCTTGTGTAATTGAATTAGCCAAATTGCCTTTTTTGGATGTGAGATATTTAAGGGTGTCGGGTAGCATTTTAAGCAAGCCTCCCGGACTGGTTGAAAAACCATCTTTCTTCTTACTCTTCACCAGTACGCACGCATCAACATGCTCTTGTAAATTTTTTCCGACACCCGGCAGGTCATGCACAACGTCGATACCGTGTTGCTGCAGCTCTTCCTTATCGCCAATACCAGACAGCATGAGAGCTTGCGGTGAATTAAATGTGCCACCACATAGAATGACTTCTTTAAGCGCCTTCACGGTATGTTTTTCACCCTGCTGGGTAAATTCGACACCTTGTGCAGTTTTTCCTTCAAAGAGGATACGATCTACAAAGGCTTCACATTCAATAAATAAATTATGACGTTTCATGGCGGGTTTTAGATAGGCACGTGAGACACCACAACGCTCACCACCCTGAATGGTGAATTGGTAATAGCCTGAACCTTCAAATTGAGGGCCATTAAAATCATCCGTTAAAGGGTAACCTGCTTGTTTGCTTGCATCTAAAAACAAATCATTCAGAAGATAAGCATTCTGCGTATTCGACACATAAAGCGGGCCTTTATCGCCATGATACGCATCGCCACCACGCTCATTGGTCTCTGACTTTTTAAAGTAAGGCAGCATCTGATCAAACCCCCAACCGGAGTTACCCTGAGCTTCCCAAGCATCATAGTCTGAGCGATGGCCACGAATATAAACCATGGCATTCACAGCGCTACTCCCACCAAGGGTTTTTCCGCGAGGACAAAACAAACTTTGGCCATTTCGAATGTCTTCAACCGGTTCAGACTCATACCGCCAGTTATATTTTTTACTATACATAAAGTAAGCGAATGCACCGGGTATAGTAATCATCGGACTTTTATCACGCGGTCCGGCTTCCAACACCAACACTGAATTATTCGGGTCTTGTGATAAGCGATTTGCAAGCACACTTCCCGCAGAACCTGCGCCAACGATGACATAATCAAAACTCAATGTGCTCATAATGCTTACCTTTTATTGTTTGAATAACTTAATCTGACCGCCATGATTTGATACGACTTATATGGTCTGGCCTACTATGTCACCACAGTCTAGCGCTAGACAAAGGACTAAGACATGTTGAAAAAGGATAAGATCTTTGTTAATTTCGGACATAATAAAAATAATAAACAGGTCGAATTATGAGTACCCGTCATTCAATTATTGGACTACTTGAGATACTAAAATGGATGGAACAACAAGGCTATTCCAAACAAGCCCTATTGCAAAATACCCAGATAGACAGCGCACGATTGAGCGACCCTAAAGCAACAGTATTACCCAAAGAAGAACTATGTTTTTACCGCAATTTACTGCGAGTCTCCGGGAAACCAAGTATTGTGCTCGAAGCCGGGTTTAATCTTAAACTAGCCACTTATGGCATCTGGGGGCTAGCACTGATTAGTAGCCCAACGGTCGAAAAAGCCATCGAGTTAGGTATACAGTTTGTCGACTTTACCTACACCTATAACGACATCACTTTTTTCAAAGAAACACATCAGGCAGGAATTCGCATTTCAAAAGCACACGAAATGGAACCTGAATTGGGAGATTTAGAACGCCCTATGATCGAACGTGATGTATCCGCTACCTTTGTTTTGCTACAAGCCCTGTTACGGCAAGATAAGCCGGTAGAAGCAATACATTTTTCTTGGAAAAAAACATCCTCAGAAGACGACTACACGCATTTATTTGGCTGTCCGGTTTATTTTGATCAAGCCTTTACAGAGTTACGATTTTCCAAAGATTGCCTAAGCTATGAGTTACCACAGCATAATGTTTTGGCCATGCAGTTATGTAAGCAGCAGCTAGAGCAGATTCGCCCTCTTTTAAACATAGAGGAAAGTATCGTCGAGAAAGTACAGCTTTATCTGTCGAGTACGCCCCTGTATCGAGTCACCATGGAAGAATGTGCTCAAGGCCTAAATATAAGTTCACGAACTCTGCGCCGAAAACTCAATGAAGAAAACAACACTTATCAAGCAATTCTGGATGAGTTTCGTTACCTTTTATCAGACAAATACCTCACCGATACCCGCATGACACTAGAAGAAATTGCCGAACGTTTAGGCTACAGTGACGCCGCTAATTTTAGCCATGCTTATAAGCGTTGGGCCGGCTGTACACCACGAAACATTTGAGGCTGGCTTTTGATTGCCAGTTTGTGCATCGCAGGCAGTCTTATAGATACAAACAAGGGAGCCGCAAACGGTGAAGCACTTCATTTTGTAATATCGATCATGCATTCCACCAGTAATCGTTGCAACATTAACCTAGGGTAATCTTGAGTGCTACCCAAATGGCTTTATCACAGTAGATGGTATTATGCTGCACCAATAAGCAATATATTTTTTGCTGGTAAACACCAACCTGAGTCTACTTAAAACTAGATAAGGATTGATGATCCTTTTTGAAAGCGGGTCTTATATGGCACTTTTCCATACATAATCATTTAGGTGCACTCAAATATCACCGTCAGAGTCATAGATCGGCTCATCGAACGCTACCCAAATACTCGTCACGATTTGATACTCCTTTCATCACTTTCTGGATCGAATCAAATGCATCGGCACCTTCCATTTAACCCGCTAAAAACTCAGGTGAAAAAGATACTTTTCCTGCCCCTTCACCCGACCACCAGATATGGAGACGTATTATCACTTTATCGCCATTAATAAATTGCATAACTACATTAAGCGTCATTTGAGTGTTTTGTTTATGCAGAGTTTTCATGAACTGTATTGATTATCTGTTGACCCGTCTATAGGTTTAGGGTTCATGATGATTCCTCGATCAGTAATTGGTGACCTTATGTTTACGGTAACTCAGCTTGCTAAACAATGTGATATTTCTAGAGCCACTGTTCTCTACTACGAGCGAGAAGGTCTTATGAAGCCCGCTCACCGCTCGGAAAATGGGTACAGGTGGTATGGCGATAGTGAATTAGAAAGACTGAGAGTAATTATTTCATACCGTTCGTATGGGATTCCCGTAGCAAATATAGGAGGCCTACTTGACCGAAAAGAAGGTGCATCTCAATTTCAGATATTAAGAAACCACCTTGATGAACTGGGAAATGAGATAAGCGTTCTAAAAAAGCAACAAAAAGCGATTGTTGCTTTACTAAAAAAACCACAATTATTGGAGGAAAACATGGTAACTAAAAAACGCTGGGTAGAAATAATGATCGCAGCCGGTTTTGATGAGTCAGCAATGCACACATGGCACCAAAAATTTGAAGAAATGGAGCCTGAAGAGCATCAAAAATTCTTAGCGTCTTTAGGAATTGATGCCGAAGAAATAACGGCAATAAGAAACTTGTAAGAATTCATAGCCTCAAGGACGAGGCTTTACGTACACGGTGTGCTACGTTTTTCCCTCACTTGTATCGACTTGACACACGACCATACAATTTTAAATTTAGCTTCACCGTACAATGCCTCATAGACAAAAAATCCGCAAAGTTAACACGCAATAATGCAGGCTTGAGCGTCTCAGTGTCCAAATTAGGCATTTCTATTTGCTATTCATGGATCAATCATCATCTTGCATAGGTATTAAATATTTACCTGATTCAAGACCTGATAACCTCTCAGCAATACTCGTCTCTTCTAAGCTTGATAAGTTTATTAACTCATTGGCAGGGTAAAATATGTACTCATCTATAGAGACATCAAACTTTATTTTCCCAAGAATGCGACCACTACCATTAATGCAATCAAGTTCTTGTTGGATTGGCCAGAACAGCACCATTTAAAACCTCCATTATAAATATCTTTCAGTGGATGATAATCGTAAATAATATTCGACTCAACGTAACAATAGATAGTTTTAATGGCTTACTGACCTTTCATAGCTGATAGTAGTGGTCTTCCCCTGATTAGAAAGATCACTATTCGCGACAAACAGTTCAGGTGTTTTATGGCATAGCTTCAGACATTGTTGTGCTCGGTATGAAATATCCACAATGACGATATTCCTTCATATGGTAACGCCTCACTCCAATGGCTAAAACTGGCAACTCTACTAACTAAGTTTAAGTTTTTTTTGGGGGGGGAGGAATGTAGGCTCTAGTCGAAACATCTATTTCAATAGGTCAGGTTGCGTTCTGACGGCTACACCTAAGCTATCTTTATTTATCGACGATCATACAGTTACCCAGCCCCATACTCTGGAACAAATACGACATAACCTTCTGTAATCTCATTTCTTAATTTCGAAAGTTCTTGCGCCTCGTCTGACTCATAAAAAGCCTTTGCAACATCAAGACTCTTAAATTTGTAAATGACCATATTTGTATATGAAGCGCCTTCCAGCACTTTTACGCCACTGCCGACAACTAGCTCTCCTGAGTATTTATCCAAAATTGGAAGCGATAACGGCCCTAATTGATCGATCCTTGTTTGATCGATAATATTGTAGTGATAAATAATGTATCCGCTCATGATATCCCTTGATAAGGTTGACTAACTCCTTTTGGCTGCCCGATGCTTGACTATGTCAGCTTTATGCATGATATGAACAGCCTTCAATTAGCACTTGGCCCTCATGTTCTCTAAAACCATAAATAAGTAAACCGGGCTCTTTGCGCTTTTCTAAGTCTACTTTCCATAAAACAATCACGTGATCTGGATTTCTGTGTATAGCCACTAAATCAGCTATCGTGTGTTTGCCATAGGTATCGTAATTTTCTTCAATTTGTCGATTAAACTCTTCTTCAGGAAAGCCTTGTTCAGGACTCTTCTCCAGAAAGTAGTGACAAAAGCCATCATAGTTTTTTTGATTCCATGAGTTTTCAGTATGTTCAGCCAATGGCTTTACTATATCGAGAATTTCCTTATCACTGAGATCTGCATATTTCATGCTATTTCCTATCATTCCCTTTGAAGCTAAGGTTTACATAATGGGTCGTAACCCCTCACCACTTTTGTGGGCGGTTATTAATATAATGGTTTAACTCATAGTTTTTGTAAGGCGAACATGTCGCATTCGTTAGGATGCTGGTTCCAGTTCACCACTATAACGGTAAGAAGCTAAAATGGTCTTTAATTTTACCGCTGCAATTCCAGCTCTTTTATTCATTACGCTCTTTAATATCGGTGCAGCAAATTTAAATAGTTTGCTCGAATTACGACTATAAAACACCCAATTAATTTTTGTCTTACCACCTATATCTGACAGACAAATTTCCATACGCGGTAACAAAGGAGACAAGTTTCCTTCAGTAGAAAATAACACATACTCCTCATAATTTTTAACAGTAAGTGTTATTTTTTTGAGCCCTATTAACGGAAGTTTTACTGTTTCAATATATTGTTTGCCAACTCCAATAGGCTCTTTATTTTTGCTTACGATGTTTATTACTTCAGGAAACCAGTTAGTGAAGTTTCCCATGTCTGAAAGATAGAAAAAGCATGATTTTATATCGGTTTCTGTATTTATTTCGAAGGATGCTAATTTTTGCAAAGTTAAAGTCCCTTTATATATGCTGTGTTTATGCCTGCTTTAGGCATCATTGAAACACAACCCACCATTATCAGTGTGCCGAGTAATGACATTGATCGTTTCACCAACTCCCTTTTTGATTTATAACATATATATGTAAGACTCCCCTCATGTGCATGACAAGTAATCTCTTTATTTAGCCTCATATTATATTGTTTTTTAAATATTAGAATCTTTATTAAGACTCTAGTGAGGTTTCTTCTCACCAGCACATTTCCAACTCCTTAAGTAATACCCAATTTAATTACTCTGAGAGTAATCCACAAATACACCTCACAAAACAATGAGAATTTTGGGAAAGATTATCCCACAAAAACATTTTGTGACTGACGGTCACCTTATGGCAAGATAATTAACGTAAATAAAATTCATGTTAAAGGCGCTATCTATGTCTACTGCTTTCATCACAATATATGGCACACACTTCTCCACCCGAAAAGTGATTACCGTGCCAATTTTTGGGTATTTATCTGAATTATCAAAACCTCTTTGAATGGTTTTAACTCGAGTTTAAGTTATTCCCTCATTTCTAGTAGGAAAGTCCTACATAAGTTTCTATTTTCTAGTGTAAGAATGTGAAAACAAGCATTTTCAAAGCGAACTAATGGCTAACGCTTGTTGGCAAAACATTAATCAAAAGGCCGTAAGTTTAACTCGTTAAACATCTGCATGATTAAAGCTACGATTCGGAGAACAACATGAAAAAACTAATAAAAACAGCCCAGATTGCGGTTATGACAACTGGCTATACCTCAACATTTGGCATGATCCATACTCAGGTGGGGATTTATGCTTAATTCAAAATTTGAAGATTTTTTGGCAAACATGGGTGAGTTTGGTTTCGAATTAGATCCTAGAATTACGCAAAAAAACGTTGACGGTCTGCTAGGCATGTATGCAACAGAGTTGATCCCGAAGGGAACAACCTTTAGTAAATTTCCGGTTTCAATGAAGATCCCTCGTTCCAGCTCTATTGATTTTTCAGGAGGGACGAATGAAGAGGTTTTTAGTTTAGTACATGCCCTCGCGAAAGAACTCGCTGACCCTAATTCTCGCTATAAATGTTATTTTGACTACTGCGGCACTTTGGAAGACAGAAAAGGTCGAAGCGTGTGTTATTTTACACCAGAAGAGTTCAGTATTTTGGCTCAAATGAATCCCTTGCTGGCACAAAACGCGATGCTCTCAAAACATTACTGGGAACAAACCGTTCAAGCTGTTTGCGAGAAAGATTCGACACTGGATAAAGAACATATCATGCTCGCTAGCTTTATTTATCGCGAGCGGTGCTGGAGCGGAGATCTTGGCTTTTTACCGGGCATGGACCTATTCAATCACAACACAAAGAGTTCAATCTCGCCTCAAAGAACCCAGCTAGACGGGGAAGATTGCATTACTTTTGTTGCTAATGAAGACATCAACCCCGGTGACGAAATCAAAATCACCTATGGTAAAACGGATATGTTCCATTTTGCTTCCTACTATGATTTTTTCGATCCAAACGATTTTCACATTATCAGTTACAGCTCCAGAATTACCCAAGCTATCAGAGATAATTTTATTCTAAAAGTAGTTGAAAACTTAAGTAAGTACTACGAGGTCAACGTATTTAAAATTAAAGGTATCACTAAATTTAAAATTGAAGAATCAAGAGCTTTCTTTTTGGAACAAGGCCCAAACACCAAGATGGTAGAACTGGTGTCCCGGTTAGCGATTAATAATGATGCAGAGCTTAAGAGAGGGAAAGCAGATGATATAACGGCCGCAAGGTATATGCTTTACATTCTGGAATCTTACAAGAAAGCGAATAAGGTGAAGAGTATTTCTAAAGAGTCTCTACCCCCCAAATTCCATCGTTTTCACGATATGTTGACTAGAGAGTTAAAAATACTAGATGCAAACATACGCTACATCAAACCGAAGTGCACAGATAGAAAGAGAGACTTAGAGGTAGCGTAACGAATTATGGGTAACTGCCTTTCACTTGGTCCCTTTAATGGTTCAAATGTAGGGCAGAAGATGAAGAATTGGCGTTATCGTAGAGCTGGTTTTAACGGCAAATATTTGTCGAGAGGGCATCGAACTGTTGCATTAAGACATCATTGAGCCAACTATTAAGCTGATAGTCTTTTATAAAGCCACAATGGCCCCCATAAGTTTGAATGCTGACGGTGACTTGTGAAGAGGGTTTAATTTCATTGAAATCATCAATAGGTATCACAGGGTCATCTTTCGAAGTGATGATGAGTGTCGGCACGTCAATCTCAGACAATGCCTTTCCAGTTAACTTATAGCTATGAAAATAGTCATCGACACTATCAAATTCGGTATGCTGTTCAACTAACATTTCTGTCAATGACATTAAGTCTCGTGAACTTTTTACATCCTCAATAACGACCTTCTCAGGATAAGCTTGATGCTTCAATTTCAAAGACCTCCTCCATTTACGCATAAAATAGGTACGGTACAAAACGGCACCTTTTTCTAGAGCGGTCATGGTGTTGGTAGGCTCGATAACCGGACTGATAGCTATCACTTTTGTCAATTTTAAATCATGGCATTTTGCTCGCATTGCCACACGCAAAGCAAAATTCCCCCCCAGAGAAAAGCCAACTAGATAGGTAGTCGCTCGATAAAATAATTTATTTATCGATTTTATCGCTGTCACGACTTCGTCAATTCGTGCGCCGTGAAATAATTCAGAATTAAGGTGATGGCTTGGGCCGTGGTCACGTAAATGGAGTCGTAAGACGTCATAACCATTATTGTAAAGACAGGCGGCTGAAGACAACATATAACTTGACTCAGCACTCCCTTCCCAGCCATGGATAAGAATAACCAATGGGCGATTATGATTTGAGCCATGATGCTCATGCTCAGAAATAAAACAATGCAAACGTGTACTCTTCCCCGCGCGCAATATCTCTTCTCGACTTACTTGCAGCATGTTTTTAGCTGCTTTAAGTAACTTCGGCTTTCTCAGTTTACTGCTTGCCAAGATCGATTGAAGATGTCTATTTCGAAGTAGTCGTGGAGGTTGGAATAACATGCTTATCGACGCTCGATCGACTTAAGTACCGAATGAAAGCCCGCCGCCCCTTGTTTGTTAAATAATTTATCGAATAAAAGGTGGCCTAATAGCGGAATCTGTATATGACCTTTCGAGGCCCACACCACCCGGGTAAACTCACCCTCTTCACTAAGTTTAATTTCGCCGAGGTCATGACGAACAGGTAAAGGTTTGGAAGACTCAATACGGTAGTCAATTTGATATGGACGTTCAAAATGTGTAATTCGCTCCTGAAACACTAAGGCCCCCAAGTCCACCTCCCTTAGCGCACCTTCACCATTGCGTTCTTCCCTTCCCGACTCCAATAAACGGGCAGATTTTATACCGGGAAGTTGACCATAGTCTTCATGCGCAACCAACATTTCAAACACATCGCTGATGTGCTTTTTAACAACTCTTTCAACTCGTATGTTAAACATAATACTCCTATTTCATTGTATCCCTAGACCACGGTATTCCAACTTATAACAAGCTTGCTTAAGCACAGGTTTGTTGTTACTTAATCAATGCTATCCGCTCGTTAACAATTAAACCAATGAATTATTGTAATGCCACACTATTAATTTTACTGATAGTAAGGGCGCTTTATTCTCTGGTGATTATTCAGAACAAGGAAAGGTGAAAGTACGGAGAGTCCGTACTGAATTTGTTATCCGTATTTGTCACGTTATTGATTAAGTTTATAGGTAGACAAATCAAGTTGGGTGCCTGCTTTGAAGTAGCCGGTAAAATGCATAAACTAAAGTACCGTTAGCTAAAGTGGTGTGGATTTAGCGGTGTAACTTTCTAAAACGGTAATAAGACCCTATATCTTGAAACCCCAGCTCTTCCGCAATGTCATCATGACTGGTCTGATTTAATTCACTTTTTTTGAGGTGAGTTAAACGCGCCTCTTTAACCAGTTTCGTAAAACTAGTACCTTCGCTTTTGAGCTTTCGAAACAAGGTTGAGCGACTGACATGTACTGCAGAACATGTTTCTCCAATCTGACAATAATGAGCAAGGTCTTCACTCAATAAAACATTGATAGTTTCTACAAAAGATCGGGGGTTACTTTTGCCCAGCTGGGTTTTAAGACTCATTGCCTGCTTAGCGACTAATTCCTTTAAATAAAAATTAGCTTCTTTTATTGTTTGGTTGAAGTCTTTTTTTGAAAGCCACAGTGCATTCTCGGTTTGACTAAATGAAATATTTTCCCCAAAGACCGAGCTGTATTGGTTACGCTCTTTTGGAGCTTGCCTAACAAATGAAGCGCCAAGAAATATGATTTTTTCTTTTGATAGCGCCTGACTCCATGAAAGCATCGCTGCCATACTTCGATCTACCGCTATAGAAGGGTATTCAGGTGAGGTAAATCGAATCGTGAGTTTTATCAGGTCGCCCTCTTCCGTTTTCTCCCAGCATTCAGAAGGGTTGAGTAGCGATATATTTGTGCTAAAGGTAGAAAATGCTTCCGAAAGTGTGTTGCATTGAGACAGCCAGTTAGCGAGTACACCTTTCGATTTAAGGTTCACCTTTGAACCAATCTTCAGCCCTATATCAGATTCGTTGCAATGAGTTGCTGCTTGCCGCCAGAGAAATATAAGTAGAGCTTCAGGTAGTCGATATTCCTGTATAGCTTCTAGATTCTTCCATGCTTCGAACAGCGTTATAAATTGCTTGCCTAGGTCAGCGAAATCAGTCTCTTTGATATAGTTTTTATCAACGAGTTCATTGGCCAAATCAATGACAGCTATTGCTGATACAGTGCGAGTCGTTGCAGGTGAACTTACCAACATTCAAACATCCAATCAAGTTGAAACCAAATACCAAGACCTTGAAACCAAAAGCTAGCTGCGGACACCGGGCGTGAGTTTATAGTGTAAACCACTGTTTAAATTAGATTAAGGTATAAATCGATATGGTATTGTTAAAAGATAATAAAGACCTGCTAATCACTTCAGAAAAACAACTTAGAGCGATCATACCTACATATCCAAAAATTCTTGATAAACGCATACGCCCTGAGTTGGACAGGTACTGTTTTGAGCTAATAAAATTTTCAAGATTTATAATTGCTGCTTATGGCGACTCTCATCACCCAATGCAGCCTTTAGCGTCGAATGATGTCGTTATCGTAGATAGTAAAACTATATCCATTCCTCTCAATAGGGAAGCCAGTACGGAGTGGGATTGCACTTATGCAAGCTTGTATTTTATTGTTCCCGGTGTAGGTCATGGTCTAAGAGTTAATGGAAAAACTCAACGTAATGAAATGCATTTAGTACTGCAAATCGATAGCGTTTATCTGCATTGTGCAAGAGCAGCTGCACGAGCCGAACTTTGGAATAACTCAGAAGAGTCAAGTCTGGTAAAAGCTATTCAACTAACATCCCCAAAGGAATTCACTTCAGCCAGTCCATTTTTGTTATTAAAAACGATGAATGAGATTGGTGAAACCGAATTATCACCAAGGGGAGATCATAACGGTTTTGTTCATTTAATCGATCAACACCGTTTATTCATACCCGAACGTCCAGGAAATAAAGTGGCTGTTAGTGCAAGGAATATAATAAAGAGAGCGAATGTAGAACTACTTATGTTTGTCCCGGGAACCGATGCGGTTATGCATGTTCACGGTAATGCAACATTAACAACGAATGAGCAGCTTCTCGATTTGGCGGTTGTGAAAAATAAACGTCCAAAATTAGGAATATTACTCGAGCAGTGCCATTTCTCTATTAAACAATGTAAAGCCATACAAGAAACTCAACTTTGGCTAAGCGAAAATCATATCAACCCAACTCAATTGACGAAATTTTCAAAAGCCTTATCTGCGCATATGAATGGTGACGGTTTAATTGGAAAAGCAGCAACGCCTTTTATCAGTGCCATTGTAAAAAACGACATGAATAACCTGTACTAGGTTTGATACAAGAAACCTACAATAGGTTCTTTAGAATAAGCGCGCCATTTACGTCTCATCTTTAGATTGGATAAAAGATCGGTCTATTTTGACAGTATTCACTGCCAAGTCTTGCATGGCAGACAAAGAAGAGTAGCCGTTACCAAAGTCATCAATAGAGACCTTAATCTCCTGTCCACGAAAATGAGGTAAGACAATAATATCAGACATATAACTGATCATGAAATGTTGGTTACAAGCCCTTTAATTCCAGTTTAAATTATAACTAAGAATCGTTAACCAAAATAACTACCTAAAATAAATAGCATCTAAACTTGGTTTGCAATCAAATAATAAGCGATGACCATTAGAGAAACTCCCATTAAAAGATTAAAAAACCTGCGACGTTTCTTGCTCTTCAATAAATCAGATACCCTATCTCCCACTATCGCCCACCAACCAATTGAGGCATAACAAATAACAAAATAAATTCCGCTAAACAATAATAATGTCTCATACGAGCCTTCCACAGTAAATGCAGATACACCTGACACACAGGCTATCCATGCTTTCGGATTGAGCCATTGCAACAAAAAACCTTCAATAAAATTCGGGGGTGCTACATCTACAAAGTCAATATCAGCAGGTGATAGTGCAATCTTATAGCCCATATACACAATATAAGCTCCGCCCACGTATATTAGAAAATCTAAGAATGATGGATACGATTTTACTAGACTCGCCACCCCTAGGCCGGATAAAACTAACAATAGAGTAAAACCAACCGTCGCTCCGGACACAAAGGGTAGCGTTTTGCGTAAACCATTGTTCGCTCCAGATGACAGCGTAATAAGATTCACTGGCCCAGGTGAAATTGACATAGCAAGTGAAAATACACTCATTGCAATGATAGTCGTCATAAGCTTTTCTCCAATTTCAAAGCACTAATTTATCATTAAGCTTATTAAATGATAATATAGCACAAACTATTTTAACTGTTCGATAGGGTCGAATAATGATAGATGATCTGCGTGCGATGGTTATCTTCGCCAAAACTGTTCAATTAGGCTCATTTAGAGCGACGGCTAAAGAGTTTGAACTCTCCCCCTCCGTTGTGAGTTATCATATCTCCCAATTGGAACAACGTTTTGGGGTTGCCCTGCTTTACCGATCGACCCGTAAATTATCGTTGACTAACGAGGGGCATCGGCTCTACGAACATGCCAAGGTCATTATAGATGAAGCAGAGGAAGGACTTGACGTATTAGCAGGAGAAACTACCTCACCTGCTGGTAAACTTAATATCACTGTTCCAGCAGTTTTAACTCGTAGCGCCTTATCCAACCAAATTGCAACGTTCTCCAAATCATTTCCAAAAGTTGAGCTAAACATTACTTTTACTGATGAACGACAAGACCTAATCGCAGAGGGTATTGATATTGGCATTCGCATTGGGCAGATGGAAAACAGTAACTTAAAATCGAAGAAATTATTTAAAGTTCGCCGCAAGTTAATCTGCTCACAAACATATTTTTGTTCGAAAAGTAAACCGGTCTCGCCAGCAGACTTGGATGACTGGAATTGGATTGGGCTAGAAATGCTTCCGGCAAGTAGAACATTTAGAAACAAGCAAGGAGAAATATTCAAAACCGTAAATAAATCATCTGTTTTGGTAAATAGTGTTGATGCAACATGCCAGCTAGCTATTCATGATTTGGGCCTGGCATCGCCACCTGACTTTATGGTTGAAAAAGAAATTGACCAAGGTCAGCTTGTTCACGTCCTACCAGATTGGGAGATAGCGGATATAGATGTATATGCAGTTTGGCCAGCCAACCAGAGACGCGAAAGTCTAGCCCGAAGATTTATAAACTCGATAGGAATAAATGGTTCTTGAACTGAGCTAATACGATTAATTTGTATCGGTCCTAACCTAATCTTGATGCTTTAAATTTTCTTTGACCCAAGTATCATAGATTTATCCAACACCTGCTCAGTTCAGCCTTTTTGCCCCCTTCAATTTGTTATTCTTGAACGGCGATAGCAGCCATTTTCATAATGCTTTCAAATGATCCTGCGCCCGCAATAAATAAACCATTGTGACAGAACATAGCATCATCAAGACCCGTCACGTCTTTAAGCGCTTGATCTGATAGGCCGGCCCACGGTTTAGGCAACGATTTTCTGTCTTCGAATGATCCTAGTTCAACAGGTACTGTTTGAATTCTCCAGGGACCTGATCCAGAGGGATAAACGACAAATAAAGCCTTCTCAGATAAACGATGAACTGTTGTTTTCCAAGGGGTGTATTGCTCCAATACAATCACTCTTGGGTCTTCTGCATTCTCAACCGCTTTAGCCACAATTTCTTTTGCACTAATGCCACCATTAGAAGCGGCAATGAATCGTGATAACACGCGCGATGCGAAAGTAACGGCTTCATCAAAACAGGCATCAAAGTGGGTTTCTTCTTGCCAAGTCGGGTTGAATATTGAAATTGTGTGACTAAGACTAATACCTTTAGAAACGCCTTCGACATGACCACAGTCGACTGCGTCAATCGTTGATACTAGACCAGAGTCAACAGAATTTGCGACGTCTTGATTGCCTTGACATATTTCTAAGCCATATTTTTTCCAAATCAATCCAAATGAGGAGTATGGGATTCCATTTTCACGTTCACCTGCACCACCACGCTGATGATGATCAAAACGACCTGCGTCAGGATCATATTCCCCCCCTACATCAAGTACAATATCGGCCTTAGCTATAAGCTCTAAATCACGCGTACGTATTAGTTTAAAAGAAGGAAAAATACACTTAAGTGCCGCGACACTGAAAACATCATCAGCGTGAAAATTACCATTATGAGTTGCTATCGTTACTTCATTCATTTATTCGGTGTCGTATTAGAAAGGGATAAGAAGATGCCGTTAGTGAAACATTAGCATTTTAGCTTATTTGATCAGTGAAATTATCTGGGGGATTCTATACGAAGACGACTAACAAAAATAGCTGATTACAAAACATGCAGGCGCGGGTCACCCAAAAACGTCAACCAAACACCTCCCAACACATAACTAAAGGTACACACCTTCAATTTTTAGCTTAAAAGATTACCTTGAACTGGTTGATTACTCGGGGCGAATTCTTCCCCCAAATAAGCGCGGGGCTATTATTGGATCAATTCCCCCCTATTGTTTAGTGCAATATAGACCCGTATATAAATCACTCTTAAAGAGTGCTTGATTGGATGAACGCGCCGAGGTGTTATATCGTCAAGCTACGTTCTGGGACTGATTCGCGATAAAAACATATGTATATATTCCTATCTAATCAAATCCCAGTCGACATCAAAACCACCAAGTAAATGTATATATACAAGACGCCGACCAGTAATTCTATTTACTGAGCGTGGTCAAAATAACCATCTACAAAAGTTTTAGTACAAATGTAGGGGGATTACCGATGTTCCCCCCCATAAAGAAGGGTAAGAAAGTATTTCAGCCCAGAAGCTGGTTGTTTTTTGACCTAAGTCAAGCCCGTGTGCTTTTACACTTTTAACCAACCACAAACACGCCTAACCTTAAAACATGTAGTTTTTCTACATGCCATATAAAGATTAGAAGGTACGTACTAAGCCCTATTCACCGAATAGTAAAACAGGTGAGCGCCATGAAAAGATTGCTGATAGCACTATTCATATTTTTATTTAGCCTAGGTTGCTTAGCAGAGAAAATAGAGATTAATGGAAATGCTATAAAACAACCTAAAATCTGGCAAGAAGAAGGAATTGCTAGGGGAGCTCTAGTCGACATTATGCATCATATTGGTCAAAAAATGGGCCACCAATTTGAGCATAATCTATTTCCATGGAAAAGAGCTTATCGCAGGTCAGAAACAGGGCTAGGTGGTATTGTCGGAATATCAATCACTGAAGAAAGGTTAAAAATATTTGACTACTCTGATCCTCTCTATTATGACGAAGTCATCCTAGTCGTACAAAAAGGAAATGAATTCAAATTTGAGCATTTTGAAGACTTACAAGGGAAGATAATTGGCGTTTGCAGAGGTTGCGCCTTCGGTAGAGAATACGTAAAAGCTAGAAAGTTTTTTACGCCAGATGAAGACAATAACAGCTTGCAGCGTTTGAAAAAGCTTAAAGCAGGACGAATAGATGCCGCGATCATTAGCCCTGGAGAAGCTGCATTGAACCTGGAAATAGCAAAAACTAATTCGTTATCAAGAGATGACTTCAGCATACTGCCGAAACCTATCGCCAGAGACCCAAATTACTTAGCATTTTCCAAGAAATTAAACCGAAAAGGCTTTTTAGCCGCATTTAATAAAAGCCTGAAAGAAGCGTTTGAATCAGGCGAAATAACTAGAATAGTTAATCGTTATTAGCCATTATTTCTAACGGTAACTTGTAACATGTTAATTTAAAAACCCAAACTTTATCTGTGTTTGTTTATTCAGTATTAGATCTTACTTTACATCTTCTATTCTAAAAAAAGCGTAAAGTGCCAGATTAGCAGTCATCAGGTGATCGAGAGCTTTACTTCGTAAAGTTGACACGAAAATCATTTATCGACATAAACAACACGCCTGCTTTGAAAGGAAGAACGGACACTTAAATAAATAACGCTATTAAGCGCCTACAATACTAGGGTCTTTCCACAATATCGCTCCCACACTCCTGCGTGGGAACGAGGTCTTGATTTCTATTCAAACCTAAGTATCTTAAAAGACAAAGTTGCCTCTCAGATTAAAACAAAATATGTAAAAGCCCGCCATACAGAAGGGATTCTATAACTTAAGCTTCAAGAAAATTCATTGATCTGCTTCTGTCTCACCAACAAATAAGCTGCGAAACCAACTGCAATTCCCGGGAATGCCCCCACCAACAAGCATATCCAGCCATTCTTTATTTTCTGCGTTTTTGCCTCATACATCACCCAGAAAAACAAAATGAACCAACAAGCAGTCGCATCAACAGAAAAACCAATAGCAAACGGATTTACAAATCCTGCTGAAAATGCAGTGATTGAGTTTTCTATTAAACTTCCATCCAGCTCAAATAAGGCGGGCATACAGATAAATAAAAAAACAGCGAAAAAAACTAGGCCGGAGATTATCACGCCAGCTTTAAATTGGGACTCATTCATTATGATACCTTCTAATGTGAATATTATTCATATTAGAAGGTATCATACTTTCTAGGTGCATGAAAATGGCTATCTTCCCGTTGATTTTCAACGAGTCAATCGACAGTTGATTGCACAAAAGTGCCAGAAGCTGTCATCAGACGATTAATTTTTAAAGCTTTAAGTATCGACTTATTAATCAGTTTTTGATATCTCTTGGGTGGCGGCCTCCGGTTTGTGGTTTCAACCGGCCGCTGCAACACATGCATTAAATCTATCAGCAACATCTTCCTTGTTCGTTAGTGAAAAGGTATTCAATAAGCCCCCATTAAACTTTCACCATCTGACCAAAAATTGAGGAAAATAAAGTAGGTGTATTTATAATTCTAAAGAAACTAAGCAAGGGCAGAGACGCTTAAATTGTAAGCTAAAATCACGCCCTTAAATCTGGTCAAATATTGATCTATTTTAATTTTGGAGTATAATTAACTTAGTGGAACAGGTCTAAGACATGATGATAAATGTCTATTGAATAAGGAATGTTTCGCTGGGGCATGACAGAAAATGCCTCGCAAAATGAAAGGTCGTCTTTTTTTGATGGCCTTTTTTGTGATCCCCCAACAAACGTACATAGCCCCCCAAATACCTACCGACTGGAGCTCGCACAAGTTAGCCTCTTGGTGCCCGCAGACATTATTTAATCGGAGGTAAAGGTGTCCGCATTTAAGACGCACGCCAATAAACTTAGTATTATTTGGTCATTCTGATTCTGACGCCTAGCGCTCTGTACCGAGTCCAATGGTGCGTATGGTGTCGTACGTCTATCTGCCTCAAGAATAAATTATCTGAATCCCTGAGTTTCGAGAGCTTTTTTCTTAAGACCATTGTCGTCTAACAGAACAGGTTAATTTTCGATTAATTCATCACGCCTAAGTTCTTCTAATGTAGTAGCGTAGTTAATATGCCCATATGATTAACTATGCCCACTACATGTCTTCTAAAACATCTTCGATAACAAACAAAAAGCGGAATGCGTTTAGGATTTTGAATAGGGAATTCATTTGGTTTTGAGCTACTCAAAATAATAGATGTTTACGAACTTGTTGCCTAAACTGCTTAGTATTCGTAATTTAACTTTGTTTTTAAATTAAACTGAATTAAATATTTCCGGGAGGTCCATTATGGAAACTACGAATAAAACCAAGTTTCAAAGTACGATACTCTTTGTCTTATTGCTTTGTACGGTGGCTCATATTCATGCGGCTGAAGATCACATACTTCCACTGGCCACTGGCGAATACCCTCCCTACTCATCATCTGATGTCGCTGGCTATGGTGTGATGACAGAGATTGTTTCTGCGGCAGTCAAAGAAATGGGAATGGAACCTAAATATGGCTTTTACCCCTGGAAGCGTTGCGAGTTTGTTGTGAAAAAAGGAGAAGTTTGGGCAGCATTTCCTTACGGTTATACTAAAGAAAGAAAGGAAAATTTCTTATTCTCAGATGTGTTACTAGTGACCTCGACGCAGTTCTTCTACTCTAAGAGGCACTACAAGGGGCTATTGGATTGGAAGGTTATTGAGGACTTGAAGCCTTTGAGTATTGAAGGGACTAATGGCTACTACTATGAAAACGAATTTAAGCGCGCAGGGCTGAATCTGACTTATTCTAATAAGGAAGAAGTTGGGATTAGAAAGTTGAGACATGGACGTGTTGACCTGTTCATAACTGATGAATTGGTAGGTTGGCATCTAATTAGAAAACAATTTCCACGGGAGGTCGGTGATTTTGATGTACTCCCAAAAGCGCATGAAACATCAGGAAATTATCTAATGATTTCGAGAGATTACCCGAATTCTAAGGAATTACTAAGTAAGTTCAATTTTGCGCTAAGAAGCATTAAAAAAAGAGGTGTTGTTGATCAAATTCTTGAAGGAAACTAAATTAACAAGATACGTTGATTGGTGACGGGCTGAAAAACAGTCTACTCCTGCTGTCAAAGGTGCATAATTTTGGCACCACAAGATACTGTAATTTAGGATGACTGAAACTAATGCCCCTGCCCTGCATTACAAATAACAATATATTTTATGTGCTTGGTTTGACGTCTGCGAAAGGGCAAACAAGAACAAATAGCTCCGAATCTAGAACTTAAACCGGCATTCTGGCAATCATCAAAATTATGATTATTAGGCCATGCTAGCATGCCTTCTAAGTGACTTAATTTGGCACAAGCTAGCCTCTTGAAGCCATAAGCAGTCATCCAAGTCAATGGATACCACTTCAATTGTATAAACTTAGGAGTATCAAATACCGAAGTTTTGATGGCTACCATACATTGAATAGCAGACGTATAATTGCATTCCAAGGTTCAAATAAGTCAAGCTTTCAATCGAGTTTGATCCCGTTGTTTTTCTAATTTTGATCGGCTATTTCTCTGGTCAGGAAACAAGTAACAATGCCCTTGGTATTGAAACTAGTAGGTTAGCACTGAGGAACAAAGCTCTCAATAATAGAATTAAAGTCTGTCCCCGTTGGTTACTAGCAGCAGGATAGAAGCTTTAGTGCTAAACTCATCTTAGAGTTTTTATTTTCATTCCGTTCAAGTTAACGGTATTTTTTAAATATTCTAAAGCTGGTATTTGTGTCTAATTCATCTTTTGTGTCCATTAAAAACTCTATCACCACACAGCTCTTAGTTGTGGTTTTCTCCTTGTACGTCATTTTTGCGATAAGCGTTACCGTAACGCATATGATTGCGGAATATTACAACACTAAAAAAAGCGTGAAAGAAGATCTAATCACCTTTCAAGAAACCTTTGAGCAGGGACTAGCAACACAAGTTTATAATTTTGATGATCAGGCGGTCAGTGGCATGTTACGCGGAATGATCAAAATACCGGTAATTGAGGGAGTAACAATCAAGAATCTAGTGGATGAAGAGTCCAGTATTGGTTTAGTCATAGACGCTAAAGGTGCTGCAACCAACATATCAGAAGATGGCAGTCGCCAACCCAAAAAGAGTAGTCTCTTTTTCTCCAAATTAATAAGTCATGAGTTTATTCTTTATCACATTGATGAAGCGGGTAATAAGCATGAAGCTGGGACTTGTGTAATTTATTCCAGTGAAGGAGTAGTTTTTCAAAAAGTACGTTATGGATTCATCTTCATACTAGCTAATGCTGTGCTTAAAACCATCGCTTTATGGTTAATCTTCTTATACATGGGACGGAAGATATTGAGTAACCCTCTTTCTGAACTCACTAGAAGTGTTGAACAAATCGACCTTGATCGAGTGAAAGACCAAAATATTAGCATCAAAACCAAGGGGCGGAATGAATTTAAAGTATTAGAAGAAGTCTTTAATTCCATGTTACAAAACCTCGACTCAGCCAGAACCAAACGTGATGAATACGCACAAGGCTTAAAAGAAAACCAGGACTGTTTAGAAAACATGGTTGAGGTGCGAACCAATGAGTTGCTAACAGCTAAATTACAACTGATTGAAGCAGAAAAGATGACTGCTCTCGGTCAATTGGTCGTTGGGGTTGCTCACGAAATAAATACCCCTATGGGAATCTGTGTTACCAGTACTTCATTACTTCAGGACTTAACGCTAGAGCTAGAAAAAAGCCATCAAAAAGATACTGTTTCCAATGAAGACTTTGAAAGTTACTTAGCTAAAAACAAAGAGCTAACCGCTATTATAATGAATAATATCCGTCGTACTGCCAATCTTACAGATCGGTTCCAGAGAGTAGCCATCAATCAATCGGGTGAGCAAAAACAAATTTTTAAACTTAAATCCTATCTTGACGATGTCTGTCTTAGTCTTTCGAGTAACCTTAAACAACATGATCATTCCATCGAAATAAGTTGTAATCAAAAAATTGAAACAGAAGGTTACCCTATTGCTTTCACATTGGTAATAAGTGACTTAATCTTGAACTCGATTACGCATGGATTCAATGGCGAAGAAGGAAAAAAAATAACCATCGAAGTAAATGAAAATGAAAATAACATCCTAATTATATACAAGGATAATGGGTGTGGCATCGAGAAAGAAAACATTAGCAAACTATTCGAGCCTTTCTTCACCACCAATATGGGGGCTAATTCTGGGCTTGGTATGCATATTATTTACAATATCATCACCCAGCAATTTGGAGGTGAAATCCATTGTGAAAGTGAAGTAAACAAGGGCGTCATGTTTATAATATCAATTCCTCGCATAGTCACTATAAATTAGCACTATCGAATGATAGCTCCTCACAACAGTGTTTAATTTTTGTACAAGCGTATAATTTAGAACTACACTTTTTTAATTCATATCATCAAAAATATATTGTTCTCAAAGCTTTAAAAACCTATCTAGTGAATCATCTTAGGAGGGGGCATGAAAAAACTCATCATCATTATATTCGGGCTATCTTTTATGGCCAGTGTTTCCTACGCCCGGCCGACGGTTGTTAGAATGTGTAGTGACCCATGGCCGCCTCTTAATGTGGGTAAAGTCGGAGAAATGGCAACAGGGGGATATGCGGTAAAAACTCTGACAGAAATATTTAAACGGCTGAATATAAAACTGGAACTCCCTATTAGACCATGGAAACAATGCTTAAAACTGGTAGAACATGGACAAATGGATGGTTTGCAGTCTTGCGTATATAGCAAAGGGCGTGCCCACTATCTAGATACTACGGACCCTTGGGTAATAGGAAAAGGGTCTTGGTATTATATGAAAGAAAAATTTCCCAACGGTTTTGAATGGGAAAGCTATGATGATTTCAAAGGTTATAAAATAGTCGGATATGCAGGTTCTGCTTATGGTGAAGACGTAGATAATGCGGTTAAAAGAGGCGTTTTAAAATTGCATAGAGCTAAGAATGCAGAATCAGCCATCAAAGTACTAGCAGCCGGAGTACATGACTTCTATCTAGATTTTAACCTGACAGGAGACTATTTATTTAGAAATGCGGGATTGAAAGATAAGTATATGAGTCCGAAAAAACCACTCTATGTAAACTCTCAAAGGTTTTGCATCGGCAAGAAATCCCCTATTCATGACTTAATACCTGAGATAAATGAAAAACTAAGTGAATTGAAGACAGAAGGTTTTATTGTAAATATATTTAAAGGTAGGCCTTAAACTCCTTAGCACCTACTCTATAAACAAGCAGAGTTTTAACAATTAGGCCAATTTAGAGATCAGTATCGATTACTGAAGTTGTCACAAGAGTGCCAAGAGTAGACGTCAGAAGACCTGCTTTTGACACTTTAAATGACAACTTTTGAACTGAATTTTCCGAGGATATACTGTCCGCTTTGACCAGTTAAACTCCCCCCCCCCTGAATAGCTGACAAAATTTTTATGGTAAATTTACAGGAATAATGCCTAATTTAGCCATATATGTAAGTCCTCAAGCCCTCTTTTTTTCCATATCTCTTCTAAAACACCCTGCTCTTCTAATAGACTTAACCAGTAATTTAATTTTTCTGGATTAACTTGATAATTTTTTCTGGTTAAGATTGTATGTCCATATTGGTGATCTAGCTTTTCTGAGATAAGTATCTTTTTAGATAATCTTTGGTGTTG
>CAJWBJ010000021.1 GCA_913020495.1 uncultured Oleiphilus sp. | reverse complement strand
ACCAAAGAAGGCATTACAGATTTTCTGATTTTAGAACGTCGTGATTTTATGGGTGGGACATGGAGTCAGAATGTATACCCCGGTGCCGCCGTTGATGTGCCATCACTTTTATACTCTGTCGCTTCTGAACCTTATGACTGGACTCAGAAGTATGCCGAACAGAATGAGTTGAACCAATACACAAACTTTATTATTAACAAACATAAGCTAGATGAAAAAACGGCCATAAAAAGCAATGTGACAAAAATAGAGTGGGGTGAAGACATTCAGCGCTGGATTCTTCATGTTGAAGGTCGGGAGCCTTATAATGCCCAGTTTGTAATTAATGCCTCTGGCCCATTAAGCACCCCTGTTACGCCTGACTTTAAAGGTCGTGACACTTTCAAAGGGAAATCATTTCATAGTAATAACTGGGATAGCAGCTACGACCACAAAGGTAAGCGGGTCGCGATTATTGGCAGTGGTGCCAGTGCGGCGCAAATCATTCCGGCCATTGCGTCAGAGGTTAAGCATTTAGATGTATTTCAAAGAACGCCACATTGGGTTATGCCAAGAGGTGACCATGTTTTTAAAGATTGGCAGAGATCACTGATAAAAAACAAATGGGTATATAAAGCGCTGCGTATTTTGATTTATTGGTGTTTGGAATATCGACTTATTGGATTTAAATACTCCCAAGGTTTGTTGAACCTTGTCGGTAAGAGTAATTCGGTAAAATTGATTAAAAAACAAATTAAAGACCCTATTATGCAGCAACAAGTAACACCCGATTTCGCCTTCGGCTGTAAACGAGTTATTTTGTCTGACACGCTTTACCCTGCTTATTGTCGAGATAACGTTACCTTATTTGATAAATATAACGGCATTAAAGAAATTACTCCAAAGGGCATTATTTCTGAAGATGGTGTTGAACATGAGTTAGATCTAATCGTGTACTCAACCGGTTATGATGCAACCGATGGCGTGATTTCATATCCGGTTGTAGGGCGTGATGGAAAGACATTATCTGATGCTTGGTCTGATTATCCGCGTGCTTACTTAGGAACCAGTGCGCCAGGCTTTCCAAACTTATTTGTGGTAACAGGGCCCAATACGGGTATTGGACATACTTCAGCATTGTTCCTGATTGAATCTCAAATGAGTTATATCATGGGCTGTATTCATAATGTCGAAAAACGAAACAGAAAAGTAATTGAAGTTAAAGCTGAGGCTGAGCAGAAATATACGGATCATATACATGATGAAATGACCAAAACAGTTTGGCAAAGTGGTGGCTGTAATAGTTGGTATAAGAGTAAAAGCGGCAAGGTCATTGCGATGTTTCCAGGGTTCAGTTTTACCTATCGTCGTTGGGCAAGAAACTTTAAGCCTGTTGATCACTTGTTTGATGGTAAATAACCAAAAAATAATAAGGAAAGTTATATGAAAAACTTAAAAAATAAAGTGGCTGCCGTGACAGGGGCAGGTTCTGGTATTGGGCAAGCATTAGCGATTAACTTAGCAAAAAGTGGTTGTGATTTAGCCTTATCAGATATCGACAAAAAAGGCCTGTCTGAAACGCTGAAGCAGCTAAAACCATTTAGTGTAAAAGTGACACAGCAAGTTCTCGATGTTTCAAATAAAAAAGCAGTTTATGAATGGGCCGATAAAGTGGTTAAGGACCACGGTAAAGTGAATCTTATATTTAACAATGCTGGTGTGGCACTTTCTGGAACCGTTGATGCGCTATCTCTGGAAGATTATGAATGGATTATGAATATTAATTTCTGGGGTGTTGTGTATGGAACCAAAGCCTTCTTACCTTATTTGGAAAAATCGGGTGAAGGTCATGTCGTTAATATATCGAGTGTTTTTGGATTAACATCACAGCCACTAATGAGTGGCTATAATGCCAGTAAATTTGCAGTGCGTGGTTTTACCGAGTCTTTACGGCAAGACCTTGAAATTACAAATTCTAATGTGAGTACAACTTGTATCCACCCGGGAGGCATAAAAACAAATATCGCCAAATCGTCGCGCATGGATGATAGTGCCCTTGAAGTAATAGGCTCTACAAGGGAAAGATCATTGGTAGAATTTGAACGTATGTTTATACACACGCCAGATAGTGCAGCAAAAACGATTCTAAAAGGGGTACGAAAAAACGATCGTCGAGTACTTATTGGTTTGGATGCCAGAGTTTTCGATGGCATGGCGAGAGTATTTCCCGCAGGCTACCAATGGTTATTTACTAAAGCCGTTAAATGGAAAAGTAAGTCTGCCTAAATCGTATAGAAACAAATATCTTGTTCCTGTTCATGGGAGCAAGGTAGAGCGTTATTCAGCCTCGCCAATTCGAGAAGTGATTCGTCACTCCTTCTTCAAATTTTAAGTCTCTTTTCTTTATTGTGGTATGAACTAAATTTACTGCGAAATGTGAAAAACTGTCTATTATTAATTAACCTTTGCTTAGATGTTTACACTCTTTACTTTAATTTAATGGAGCGAAACTTTAAGTGATAAATGATTAATTATATTTCGAGTTGTATGACGAACAAATTAGGGAACAATCGATGAAAGTAAATATGCCAGTGACGCAAAACGAAGTTCGGATGGTTGAAGGTCAGACACTTGTTTCAAAAACAGACTTAAAAGGCGCAATTACCTACGTTAACCCTGACTTCATCACAATAAGTGGCTTTAGTGAGCAAGAACTCATTGGTAATAATCATAATATGGTTCGTCACCCAGACATGCCCTCGGCTGCCTTTCAAGACTTATGGGATAGCGTAAAGCAAGGTCGACCATGGACGGGAATGGTTAAGAATCGCTGTAAGAATGGTGATTTTTATTGGGTGCTCGCAAATGTTATCCCTATTACCAAAAATGGCCAAGTAGTCGAATACATGTCGGTCAGGTCCATCCCAACCGATGAGATGGTACGCAATGCAACGGCTTTATATAAAGATATGAATGCTGGTTCCTATACTGGTAAGTCGCCGACTGAAGCATTAAAAGATGGCTATGGAAATCTATCAATCAAGAAAAAACTAATGGCAATTTGTTGCCTGATTGCTTTGATCTTTGTGTTCGGGGCATTTGAAGGCTTTAAAGATTTAGGTCGTATTGATAATGGTTGGCATAGCTACCAGGAAGGCGCTATTCAGCGAGCCGAATTGCTTCAGGAAATGAAGTCGCAACTTGGGTTTGGCGGAGCGATACATAATTTTAAGAATTATGTATTAAGAGGTTCTGAAAAGTACGTTGGTCGTACACAGGATAATATTCGTGAGCTTTCAACAGCCGTTGAAAAGTATCGCGCACTGACTGACGTAACAGAGGTTGAATTGAGCGCATTAAGAAATATTCAAAGTGTAGCGAATGCTTATAAAACCAACTTAAGGAAAATTCAACCTCTTGTTCAGCAAGGGCAAAGTGCTAAACAAATTGATGCCGTGGTGAAAATTAATGACAGGCCTGCAATTGAAGGTTTTGAGACCTTAGTTGCTGCCCAAGCTACTCAGTCAGAGCAGATGTCATCGGCTATATCCACAGAGGTCTCCTCCAGTAAAATGACCGTAGTCGTAGAGCGGGTGATTTCGCTTGTTGTATTGATTGTAATGATCTTTATGTTTGTAGGTAGAACAATCCTTAAACCGTTAGAAGCATTAGGGGCTTGCTTCAAGAATATTAACGAAGGTTATTTCGAAAATGATATTAACATTCTTCGCACTGATGAAATTGGAACCTTTATGCAAGGGGTGCATGTCACACAGGTTAAAATGAGGTTTGAATTAGAAGACTCGGCTAGGTTGGCGAATGAAGCTACCCGAATCAAAAATGCGCTAGATGTATGCCAAACGAATGTCATGGTCGCTGACAATGAGTTGAACATCATTTATATGAATGACTCGGTTCAAGAGATGTTTAAAAATACCGAGGCTGACTTAAAACAAGATTTACCTAATTTCAATGCGGCACAATTGCTCGGTAGCAATATTGATATCTTTCATAAAAACCCAGCGCATCAACGTCATATATTAGAGGGTCTTAAAGATGCCTATTCAGCGACGATTGTGGTCGGTGGTCGTACATTTAATTTAGTCGCAACCCCTGTTTTTGATGACTCAAATGCGCGTTTAGGGGTGGCTGTTGAGTGGAATGACCAAACTGAAGAATTAGTGCGTATCGCGGCTGAACGAGAAATTTCAGATTCGAATGCACGGATGAAACAGGCTTTGGACACGGTGTCAGCAAATGTCATGGTGGCCGATGCTAGTCGTAATATTATTTATATGAATCAGGCCGTGACCGATACACTGACGAACGCAGAAAGCGACTTACGTAAAGACTTGAGTAACTTTTCTGTTCAGAACTTAATTGGCAATAGTATTGATGTGTTTCATAAAAATCCTGAGCATCAAAAACGTATGCTTGAGAATTTAACTGATGAGATGACTGCTAATATTATCGTCGGTGGGCGTCATATGACACTCGTCGTGAACCCGATTAATAATGATGAGAATGAACGTATTGGAACGGTGGTTGAATGGACGGATCGAACGAATGAAGTCTCAATAGAGCAGGAAATTGATCGTTTAGTTGAAGCATCGGCTAATGGTGATCTATCGAAACGTATCGATCCGATCGGTAAAACAGGGTTCTTTGAGAAGTTAGCCCTTGGCCTGAATCAGACCGTAGAAAGTACCGACTCATTCCTAAGAGATATGGGCGTTGTGTTATCCGCGATGTCAGAAGGTAACCTCACCAAAACCATTAATAAAGATTACAAAGGGTCGTTTGGTGACTTAAAGCTAGATGTGAATAAAACCATTAATAAGCTGACAGATATTATTACCCAAATCAGAGATTCCTCTGGTTTGGTTCATTCGGCTGCGAATGAAATTTATCAGGGTAATGACGACTTAAGTCGACGAACTGAAGCTCAAGCCAGCTCCTTAGAAGAAACCGCAGCGAGTATGGAAGAAATTACCAGTACGGTAAAAGAGAGTTCCACCAATGCATCGGAAGCGAACCATATGTCGTCAAGTGCGAAGCAGAAAGCCGCGCATGGGGGGCAGGTGGTGAAAGGGGCGATCGTGGCCATGGGAGAAATTCTTGATTCGAGTAATAAAATCAACGATATCATTGGTGTCATTGATGAGATTGCTTTCCAGACAAACTTGTTAGCGCTGAATGCAGCAGTTGAAGCAGCAAGAGCGGGTGAGCAAGGGCGTGGTTTTGCCGTGGTGGCTGGCGAAGTCAGAACCTTATCTCAACGTTCTGCGGCGGCCGCAAAAGAAATTAAAGATCTGATTCGAGACAGTGTGACTAAAGTTGAGTCTGGCTCCCAGCTAGTGAATCAGTCGGGTGATACCTTAGGCGAAATTGTGACCGCGATTGATGATGTCGCTGGCCGGGTAGAAGGGATTGCAAATTCAGCTGCAGAGCAGCAGGCAGGCATCGGACAGATCAATCAAGCCATCACTCAAATGGATGATATGACGCAGCAGAATGCAGCTTTAGTCGAAGAGGCTAGTGCGGCCAGTGAAGCCTTAAGTGAACAGGCGGGTGTGTTAAATAAGCTGGTAGGCTTCTTTTCTGTCGGTAGTCGCTTGGCTTCCCCATCACCCATGCATACCACAACACAGGCGCCAGCTCGTTCAGCACCAGCGCCATCGCCACAAATTGGGTCACAACAAAGCAAGGCTCAAAATAAGGCACCTTCTCAGGAGACGGTTATAAAATACAGTGCGAATAAAGGGAGTGACGATTCAGAGTGGGAGGATTTTTAATCTAAAAAATAAGCAACAACTAATAAAAGATGCTTACACCTCATAGCTGAGCAACGCTTGGCAATGAGGTGAGTTGATCTATATCAGGTTAGAAGCTGTTTATTTCAAATAAATGTCCTATCTTTCTACACATCTAAAAAAACTTTCCTATTCTTAATGAACTTTTTAATAAAGTATAAGCTTACTTTTCCTTACTGATTATAGGGGGAACAGCATTTGTAAGTGCATCGACTAAAAAAATAGAGGTCAAACAATGAAAGTCAATATGCCGGTAACGGATAACGAAGTGTATATGACTGAAGGTCAGACACTTGTGTCTAAAACGGATCTGAAAGGCGCGATTACTTATGCTAACCCAAGTTTTATAGCTATTAGTGGCTTTTCTGAAGGAGAACTAAGCGGTAAGAACCACAATATGGTTCGGCACCCGGATATGCCTCCCGCTGCCTTTCAGGATTTGTGGGACACAGTAAAGCAAGGCCGGCCTTGGACTGGAATTGTTAAGAATCGCTGCAAAAATGGAGATTTCTACTGGGTAAAAGCGAATGTGACGCCCATTTTTGAAAATGGTCATATTACTGAATATATGTCGGTAAGAAGCAAACCAACCAGTGATGAAGTTGCTGCTGCAAAAGATGCTTATATTAAATTGAAAAATGGCAGCCTTAAACTCAAAGGAGGAAACCTTCTTAAACCAGGTTTGGCAGAATTAATCGCTAAGTTGAGCAATATTAAACTCACACAACAATTCACTACATTAGGCATCGTTGTTGTAATGCTTAGTGCTTTGGTGGTTTTATCTTTAAAACAACAATATGAACAAATTGCATTTTCTCAGCAGGAACTTCTTGGGATTGAATACGTTAAACCTGTTCGTCAACTTCTAGAATTTATACCGCAACATCGAGGCATGACTAATGCTTTTTTGAATGGTAATACGTCATTTGAATCAAAAGTCTTGAGTGTTAGGAAAAAAATCGATGGCTTATTTGAGGCTGCCCAAAAGGTCGACTACAAACTTGGGGAATCACTTGATACCAGTAAAAGATTTACTGCTATTCGCAATGAGTGGGACGTATTAAAAGATACGGCTTTTAGTATGGGGGCGAAAGAAAGCTTCAGTCGTCATAGTGCTTTGATTGCTAAGGTGCTGTCGCTTATTGTACATGCCGGTGATACCTCTAACCTCGTTCTTGACCCTGAGCTGGGAAGTTTTTACAGCATGGATTTAGTGATCAACAAAATTCCTGCCTTGGTTGAGAATATGGGGCAAGTTAGAGGTCTTGGCTCAGGTATTATTGCGAATAATTCAATGACTCAAAACCAGATAATAAGAATGACAGAGCTGAAAGTTGGTATTGATGTCAACTACCAAGGCTTATTGGCGTCTTATCGCTCGGGTGCTGAAGCGGATGAACGCCTGCAACAGCGATTAGGGGTAATGGCGGGAGAAGTGGAGTCTATTATTGGTAGCTTTATTAAAGCTGTTGATGTAATTCGAAGTGGAGACATGGCTTCATTAGACTCAAAACAATTCTTTAGCGATGGTACAGATAGTATCAATCAAGCATTTGTCTTATATGATGAAAGCGCGGCACTTTTAAAAGATTTGTTAGAAGAACGCGTTACGTCAATGGAAGTTCAATTTTATACCATTTCGATTTTCACTCTACTGGCAATTCTGCTAACACTGAGTCTAGTGTTTACCATGGGGAGAAATGTTCTCGGTTCAATAAATTCTTGTCTATCGAATTTTGCTGAGCTTGCTAGTGGAAATTTTGATAACAATATCATTATAAATGGTAATAATGAGTTGTCATCAGTTATGTATGCATTAAAGTCCATGCAAATAAAGATGGGTTTTGACGTTGAAAATGCAGCGCGTCTAGCGGGAGAATCAACCCGAATAAAGAATGCGCTGGATGTGTGCCGAACAAATGTCATGGTCGCTGACAATGAGCTGAATATCATTTATATGAATGACTCGGTTCAAGATATGTTTAAAAATTCCGAGGCAGACTTAAAGCAAGATTTGCCTAATTTCAATGCGGCACAATTGCTTGGTAGCAATATTGATGTCTTTCATAAAAATCCTGCACATCAACGTCATATATTAGAGGGTCTTAAAGATGCCTATTCAGCGACGATTGTGGTCGGTGGTCGTACCTTTAATTTAGTCGCAACCCCTGTTTTTGATGACTCAAATGCGCGTTTAGGGGTGGCTGTTGAGTGGGATGATCAAACAGAAGAGCTCGCTCGTATTAAGGCTGAACGTGTTATTTCAGATACGAATGCGCGAATGAAACAGGCTTTGGACACGGTGTCAGCAAATGTCATGGTGGCCGATGCCGATCGTAATATCATTTATATGAATCAGGCGGTGACCGATACATTGACGAATGCAGAAAGCGATTTGCGTCAGGAGCTAAGCAACTTCTCTGTGAGTAATTTAATTGGCAATAGTATCGATGTATTCCATAAAAATCCCGAGCATCAAAAACGCATGCTTGAGAATTTAACGGGTGAAATTGTTGCTAATATACTTGTTGGTGGACGCCACATGGATCTTGTCGTGAACCCGATTAATAATGATGAGAATGAACGTATTGGAACGGTGGTTGAATGGACGGATCGAACGAATGAAGTCTCAATAGAGCAGGAAATTGATCGTTTAGTTGAAGCATCGGCTAATGGTGATCTATCGAAACGTATCGATCCGATCGGTAAAACAGGGTTCTTTGAGAAGTTAGCCCTTGGCCTGAATCAGACCGTAGAAAGTACCGACTCATTCCTAAGAGATATGGGCGTTGTGTTATCCGCGATGTCAGAAGGTAACCTCACCAAAACCATTAATAAAGATTACAAAGGGTCGTTTGGTGACTTAAAGCTAGATGTGAATAAAACCATTAATAAGCTGACAGATATTATTACCCAAATCAGAGATTCCTCTGGTTTGGTTCATTCGGCTGCGAATGAAATTTATCAGGGTAATGACGACTTAAGTCGACGAACTGAAGCTCAAGCCAGCTCCTTAGAAGAAACCGCAGCGAGTATGGAAGAAATTACCAGTACGGTAAAAGAGAGTTCCACCAATGCATCGGAAGCGAACCATATGTCGTCAAGTGCGAAGCAGAAAGCCGCGCATGGGGGGCAGGTGGTGAAAGGGGCGATCGTGGCCATGGGAGAAATTCTTGATTCGAGTAATAAAATCAACGATATCATTGGTGTCATTGATGAGATTGCTTTCCAGACAAACTTGTTAGCGCTGAATGCAGCAGTTGAAGCAGCAAGAGCGGGTGAGCAAGGGCGTGGTTTTGCCGTGGTGGCTGGCGAAGTCAGAACCTTATCTCAACGTTCTGCGGCGGCCGCAAAAGAAATTAAAGATCTGATTCGAGACAGTGTGACTAAAGTTGAGTCTGGCTCCCAGCTAGTGAATCAGTCGGGTGATACCTTAGGCGAAATTGTGACCGCGATTGATGATGTCGCTGGCCGGGTAGAAGGGATTGCAAATTCAGCTGCAGAGCAGCAGGCAGGCATCGGACAGATCAATCAAGCCATCACTCAAATGGATGATATGACGCAGCAGAATGCAGCTTTAGTCGAAGAGGCTAGTGCGGCCAGTGAAGCCTTAAGTGAACAGGCGGGTGTGTTAAATAAGCTGGTAGGCTTCTTTTCTGTCGGTAGTCGCTTGGCTTCCCCATCACCCATGCATACCACAACACAGGCGCCAGCTCGTTCAGCACCAGCGCCATCGCCACAAATTGGGTCACAACAAAGCAAGGCTCAAAATAAGGCACCTTCTCAGGAGACGGTTATAAAATACAGTGCGAATAAAGGGAGTGACGATTCAGAGTGGGAGGATTTTTAATCTTTTGTAGTTGAAAAAAGAATGCCGAGACTGTTCATACATGCGGCATTCTTTGGTTATACATTAGTAAAAGAACAAATTTACACTCAGCTATTTTGAACTAAACTTAAATTGAGCTGTTTACAGGATAGCTTTTTTGAGTGATTATTTTCGAAACTCTTAATGAAAATTTTATTTACATGTTACTTCCAGCAGGAAAGTGAGCTGTATGACGAGACTGGTAACCTCCACTATTTTTTTGTTCAGCGTATTTTTTTCTTGTTTTGTGCTTGCACAGGCGCCCATAAATATTAATGTGGGAAGTGAAGATTCAATCAATATTGGTTCAAAGCTTGAGTACTTTGAAGATCAGGATGATCAGCTTTTTCTAAGTGATGTGAGACAATTGAAGTCGAGTGCCTGGACCCGAAGTACTCGTGACACGCCAAACTTTGGATATACCAATAGTAGTTATTGGTTCCGTTTTCGTTTGAGTAACCAAGTTCCTTGTTGCGGCTCTGCAACTCAAAATAAAATCATCGCTATTCAGTATGCATTGCTTGATTATATTGAGTTTTATCAACTTGAAGAAGACCGTATAACCGAAGATGTGATAACTGGAGATATCTACCCTTTTTCTCATCGGCCCTTGCCTCACAGAGACTTTTTATTTCCTGTCACAGTTCAGTTTGATAAACCTGTCGATATCTACTTTAAAATTCGTACTCAAGGCTCTACTCAAGTTCCCATTACCCTATGGGATGCGCAGAAATTCAATTGGGCTGATCAAGATGAGCAATTAATTAAAGCGCTTTACTACGGGATGTTATTTGTACTGGTGCTCTATAATTTCTTCTTGTTTGTTTCAATTAGGGAGCGTCCATATATTTATTATGTAGGCTTCATGGCATCTGTGCTGGTGTTAATGTCTGGAGCGCATGGCTTCCTTTTTCAGTATGTTTATCCAGAGTCTCCTGCGATTCATAATATGAGTATTTTGATTTCGGTTCCGGGGGTGATGCTTTTCGCTTCTATTTTTTCATCTTACTTTTTACACCTCGATAAGGTAGCCCCACGATTAAATACATTATTGAATGGCTTTTCAGTACTTTTTCTTTTGTGTATCGCGGGGGCGTTTATTGTGCCTTACGATATTTCAACTCGAATATCCGTATTTTTAGCGATTCCTGCCAGTTTGGTTATTATGTTTACCGGCCCATACGCTTGGTTGAAAGGCCAAACATCCGCTAGATATTTTACAATTGCCTGGTTTTTTCTAATGATGGGGGCTGTAATTTCGGCTGCGAGTAAATTTGGCGTTCTACCAAGAAATGGCTTTACTGAAAATGCTGTGAACTGGGGGTCAGCGCTTGAATCAGTTTTATTAAGCTTTGCATTGGCTGATCGTTTTAATACGGAGCGTTTTGCAAAATTCAGAGCACAGAAAAAACAGTTAGAAGAATCTGAACAGCGAAAAACTGCAGAGACAAAGCTTTATTATCAGGCAACACATCAAGCAGTTAACGGTTTTCCAAATATTGTTTTGTTGCAGCAGTTGCTGCATAAGCTACTTCATTCAGAATCTGAAAAAATGAGACACTTTTCTTTAGTGTTTTTCCATTTAAGCCGTATACAAGAAATCAATAAAACACTTGGCCATGCTAATTCAGATATTGTTTTGAACTTGTTCTCTAAGCGTTTATCAAATATCTCTATTGATGAGAACGTCTCTTTAATGATGGAAAAATTTGATCAACAGGTCCATTATTTTGCTCATATAGAAGGCGTTATTTTTGCGCATGTCCTTAAATCAGGAGAGCAAAATACAGCATTAGATGCTGTCGCCAAAATTCGAAGTGAGCTAGCTCAACCGATTGAATTCAATGGAATGGAGTTGGATTTAGGGTTGTCGGTCGGTATTGCTTGTTATCCGGAGCATGGTTCAGATATCGACACTATTATCCGTCATGCCCGTGTGGCAATAGATAGTGCGGGGAATGCGAATGAACAAATTGGTATTTATTCTCAGGAGATAAACCCTTATAACGCTCGCCGACTGGTATTAATGGGAGAGCTTAAAAAGGCGATTGAAACAAATTCCCTATCGTTACATTACCAACCAATTATATGTTCTGACACGGGAGAAATGGTGGGTGCTGAAGCATTATTACGCTGGAATCACCCCAGTTTAGGTTTTATTCCGCCTGATGAATTTGTTTTGGTTGCCGAGAAAACGGGTGTCATACGCCCATTAACTTACTGGGTTTTAGATACCGCTTTAGCGGAGAAAGCACGTTGGTCTCAGGAATGTGGGGGTGAGACGATCTCTGTGAATATTTCTGCCGTGAACTTGCATGAAAAAGATTTTGAAAGTAATTTGTTGGCTCTACTGAAAAAGCATCGGGTATTACCTGAAAATTTAGTATTGGAACTGACTGAAACTTCAGTGATGACTGACCCTGAAAATGCAATGGCAGTATTAAAAAATCTTGCCGATAATGGCGTCAAAATAGGGATCGATGATTTTGGCACAGGTCACTCATCAATGAGTTACATCCGGCAACTTCCGGTATATGAAATTAAAATAGATCGCTCGTTTGTGATGGAAATGGATCAGGTTTCGGGCGATGAAGTTATTGTGAAGACAACACTTAACTTGTCACATGACCTAGGCTATAAAGTGGTCGCTGAGGGCGTAGAGAATCAAGGTGTATTAAATAAGTTGAAAGCGATGGGCTGTGATTTTTCTCAGGGTTACCATATAGCTAGACCTATGCCATTAGAGGCTTTAACTGAATGGAGAGAAAATAGAACCAAAGGCGGCGACTCTTAGTTTTAAGAGTAGGTAGGTTAGGTGTTTCGTTCCCACGTCTAATGTGGGAACGAAAGTTTAATGATTACTTATTCGAGCCTTGGCCAAAGTCAGTCGCGCCAACTAGAACCGACATGTTGCCATGTGGATGCTTGTTCTCATACATTAGCTGGTGAGAAGCAGGCAGCTCTTCATAGGTAAAAGTTTTTGATAGACACGGGTCGACTTTTTCTTGAGCTACCAAGTCATTGATACCAATTGCTTGTTCATCATTTGCGAAGTGAGAGCCCTGTAAGCGTTTTTGACGCATCCAGTGGTAGCGAAGATCCAGTGTTGCGTTGAAACCTGTTGTACCTGCGCAAACAACGACCATGCCACCAGATTCACATACAAAGATGGAGGTTGGGATAGTGGTTTCTCCCGGATGCTCAAATACGACATCTACACCGCGGCGTTCACCCAAAATCTCCCAAATTGCTTTACCAAAACTACGAGCGCCTTTAGACCATTCTGCATAAGCTGCTTCATCTTTCCAATGTGGCATCATGCCCCAGTGGTCAAAATCTTTACGGTTTAAGCAACCAACAGCACCTAAACTTTTACAGTATTCAAACTTACTCTCGTCAGACACGACAGCGATTGGTTTTGCGCCCATTGCTGCAGCGATTTGAATTGCCATGCAGCCTAAGCCACCTGCGCCACCCCAAATTAATACAACATCGTCTTTCTTAACCTGATTAGGTGCCCATGCCATTAACATACGGTAAGCTGTTGCCCCGACAAGCATGTAACTAGCTGCTTCTTCCCAGTTTAGGTGTTTTGGTTTTGGCAAAACTTGGTGGTCTTGTATTTTGGTAAATTGAGCAAAGCTACCAAAATTTGTTTCATAACCCCAAATTCTGAATGTTGAATCGTACATTGGGTCTTTGCCAGCTTGTTCCATTTTGCAATTCTTTTTCCAGGAACCACAATGAACAACAACTTCGTCACCTACTTTGACATTCGTAACATCTTTACCAATCTTATAAACAATTCCAGATGCATCAGAACCACCAATATGAAACTCTTCAGGTTCGCCTGCTTTGTTTCGAGCGCCAATAACATTAACAGGAACGCCTAAACCAGCCCAAACGTTGTTGTAGTTAACGCCAGCAGCCATAACATAGACAAGTACTTCGTCATCTTTAATAGCTGGTGTATCGATGACTTCTTTTTCAAAAGCCTTCATGGGTTCACCAAAACGTTCTGGTCGAATTAACCAACCATGCATTTTGGGAGGGACTTCACCTAAGGGTGGTGCATTTCCGATATCATATAGTTCTTGTGTCATAAGTATTTCCTCTGTATTTGAAATTCTGTCGCGTGGTTTTTATTATTGGTATTAAAATTAATTATTATGATTTAAGTTACTTGTTTTAGAAAATTTGCGATCACTTGTTTAAAGTGTAATTCTTTTTGTTCTAACGTTCCTGAGCACAGTTGCTTGTCTTCAGCAAAATTTTCATAAATACCCATGCCAAACTCACCATAAGCTTGCTTAATCCATTTATGTAAAAAGTAGTTTTCTTGTTCATTTAGCTTGTCTTGGTGTACTTTTTCTTGTGTCTGTTCTATTACAAACTGACAAAGCTCATCAATACCTTTGCGTTTGAGTGCGCTGGTAAGAAAAATATTTTTTTTCTTCGCTTCTTGATGGTCCACATAAATACTAGCCAATTTTAGGCTGGATTTGAGTAAGTGCAGACTTTTTTTGGCTAAAGCATCTTCATCACATTTATTAATGATAAATGTGTCGGGTACTTCCATGATTCCTGCTTTCATAAACTGCACTTGATCACCCGCCAGTGGCTGCATGACTAAACAAGTGTGATCACTTAGGCGCTGTACTTCAATTTCACTTTGGCCAATACCGACTGTTTCAATAATGATAATGTCGAATAACTTCCGCAGTAAGCGTGTTACATGGAAAGTGCGTTTGCTCATGCCGCCTAGATCTAATTGGGAGGCTTGAGAGCGAAAGAATAGGCGATTATCTTTTACCGGAAAAATAACGCGTGTTCGGTCGCCAAGTAATGCACCGCCAGAGTCATGACTGGACGGGTCAATAGCGAGAACGGCTATAGATATATCGGTATTTTGCTTAAGTAGTGATAAACACACTTCGCCAATTAAACTGGATTTTCCAGCGCCTGGCGTACCCGTCACCCCTAAAACCATTGCTTGTTTATTAAACTTTCCTGGGTGTTTATTCAGATAAGAAATAATTTGATGGCGTGCAATCAGGTTTTCAGTCGTGTTACGTTCAAAGATTGAGATCAAACGCGCAATGGGCCATTTTTCATGCTGCTGCGCTTTTGATAACAGATCTTCCAGTTCTTTTGGAAGCGCTTCATCCATTTTTGTTTGGAGCGCTTCGTCTGATGGCCCGGTTTCAGGCAGATTTTTGAGCATTGATTACGTCCATGATCTCATTCATGACTGCCATTAAATCAAAATCTTTTGGTGTGAATATACGCTTTACACCTTTTTGCTGTAGCGATTGGAAGTCAGGTGTAGGAATAATGCCACCTAAAATAACGGGTATAGATTCTTTTGCACCATTACTTTCAAGTTCTTCAAATAACTGGTCAATAATTTCATTGTGGGAACCCGATAATAATGAAATACCAATGACATCAACATTTTCTTCTAAGGCCGACTGAACAATATCGGAAGCGCTTAAACGAATACCAAAGTAAATAACATCGAAGCCAGCATGGCGGGCTGCAACGGCAATCATTTCTGCACCATTCGAATGGCCATCTAAACCAGGCTTGCCAACAACCATTCTTGGGCGGTACCCATGCGTTTCAATAAACTGTTCTATTTTCTCGCGGACTTGATTCAGTGTGTCGGACTCAATCGATAATGACTGCCCATCAACACCAGTTGGTGGGCGGAACTCGCCAAATGCTTCGCGTAAAGTGTCGGACCATTCACCCGTGGTGATGCGAGCTTTAGCGCATTCGATAGAGGCTTCCATCATATTAACGCCAGACTTTGCCGCTTCAGCTAGCTTCTTTAGTGATGCTTCTGCACGAGCAGGGTCGCGATTTTTGCGGGTTTGGTTTAAGGCATCAATGGTCTTTTTAGCTGCTTCAGCATCGACCGAGAATATTCCACCATCGCTGTCGCTAACGAGTGGCGACTCAATACCATCTGTCCACTTATTTTTACCGACAACAATTTGCTCGCCTTTAATCAGCTTGCTCATGCGTTCGCCTTGTGAAGCAACTAATGAAGACTTCATGTAACCCGTTTTGATGGCTTCAACACCGCCACCCATTTCGATGATTTTGTTAATTTCAGCAAAGGCTTTTTCTTTTAAGTCTTTTACTTTTGATTCAATAACTAATGAACCCTCAAATAGATCAGGGTACTCTAATAAATCAGTTTCATAAGCCATTACTTGCTGTAAGCGTAATGACCACTGTTGATCCCAAGGGCGAGGCAGAGATAAAGCTTCATTCCAGGCGGGTAACTGTAATGCTCTGCAACGTGCATTACGGCTTAAAGTAACACCCAGTGTTTCGATCAAAATACGCCAAGCGTTATTTTCTGGCTGTTCTTCAGTTAAACCTAATGAGTTAACCTGAACGCCATAGCGGAAACGTCTGAATTTAGGGTTTTTAACACCATAGCGCTCTTTAGTGATTTCTTCCCACATTTCTGAGAATGCACGCATTTTGCAGATTTCTTCTACAAAACGCATACCTGCATTGACGAAGTAGGAGATTCGACCGACACAACGTTCAAATTCTTCTTCGGTGAAGCAGTCGCGTTCTTTGATAGCATCTAGGATTGTAATCGCTGTCGTGAGTGCGAATGCAAGTTCTTGAACAGGTGTTGCACCGGCTTCTTGCAAGTGATATGAACAAATATTTGAAGCGTTCCATGCAGGGATGTTATGCAGGCAGTATTCATACATATCTACAATAATACGAATAGAGTCTTCTGGTGGGAAAATATAAGTTCCCCGCGCTAAATATTCTTTAATTAAATCATTTTGTGTCGTACCGCGAAGCTTGCTGATATCAACGCCACGCTCTTCAGCCATCGCCACATACAATGACAATAACCACATGGAGGTGCCGTTAATCGTCATCGATGTATTCATTTCATCGACAGGAATGTTGTCGAATAAAACTAACATATCATCGAGCGAGTTGATGGGCACACCGACTTTGCCAATCTCAGGTTTAGCAATATCGTGATCGGAGCTATAGCCACATTGAGTGGGTAGATCCATCGCGATACTTAGGCCTGTTTGGCCTTTAGCCAGGTTGTTACGATATAGTTCATTGGACGCCCAAACATTGGTGTGTCCCGCATAGGTGCGGAAGATCCAAGGGCGATCTTGTCCAACTTCGCCTTCTTTATCGTATATGTGGTGTGCTTTCTTCTCGTCGCTCATAAGCGTGACTCCAAATTACAAAATACGTTAATTAGGCTTAAGCTGCATTTTCAAGTAATGAACGTGCAATTACTTTCAGTGCTAGTGTCTCTTCAGCACCTTCAAAAATTGATAGTACACGAGCATCAATCCAGTAACGGCTCACGGCTGATTCTTCCGCATACCCCATTCCACCATGAATCTGCATTGCTTCACGGGTTAACCATTCAGATGATTTACAAGCAAACAACTTCACTAAACTCGCTTCCATTTGTCCTTTGCCTTCGTCCATTAAACGTCCAACGGCATAAGTGAACTGGCGTGAAGCGGTCATTAAGGTTGCCATGCGTGACAGTTTTACCAGTGTGAGTTGGTAGTTACCTAATGGCTCACCAAATACTTTGCGTTCTTTAGAGTAGCTGATTGCTTTCTCGTAAGCTGCTTGCATGACGCCATTAGCACGCGCTGCTGTTTGGATACGCCCGCCAGAGAAACCAGCCATGGTGTAGTAGAACCCTTTACCTAAGCCAGCTTCGCCGCCGAGTAAGTGACTATCAGGGACAAAGACATTATCGAAGAAAACATCAAATGAGTGCATGCCTCGGTAGCCAATCGTCGGAATTGCTTTGCCTGAAATAACGCCACCGTTTTCTAATTCGTGACGGAACTCATGGCCATCCGTAGAAGGCTTTTCAACCAAGAACATGCTTAAACCTTTATGGCCAAGTCCGGGTTCTGGGTTTGTTCTGGCTAAGGTTAATAGTACGCCTGCCTTGCCGCCAAACGTACACCATGTTTTAGCGCCATTGAGTACCCAGCCACCGTCTACTTTTTCTGCTTTTAACTTCATGCCAGCAACATCTGAGCCGAAGTCAGGCTCTGTAATCGCCACTGCGCAGAATGGTTTTGCCCAAGCAAGCTTAGGTAACCAATGTTGTTTCTGCTCATCGGTTCCTCCTGCCAATAGTGCTCGCGAAAGGATTTCTGGTCGAGTAATTAAACTGCCTGCTGCTGCAAGAGAACCGCGTGAAAGTTCTTCTGTCACAACGATCATTCCTACGTTGTCTTCTTTTCCGTCCGCTAATAAACCATCGTATTCTTCAGGGATCGATAAACCAAAACAGCCCATTTCAACCAAGGGGTTTAATATTTCATCGGGAATCATCAGGTCATCACGGTGAATGTGTTCAGCTTTTGGCATAACAACGTCTGTTGCGAAGCGTTGAAATGATTCAGACATAATTTGTTTGTCTTCATCAAGTTGAGCATCGACGGTATGCCCACCTTGTTCAAGCATGAATTTGCCTAGCTCAACCAGTTTTGCTGTTTGTTGGAATTCCTGACAAAAATCCTGTGTGTCTTGTGTTTCGAATGCGGCGGATAGTTGTTCTGCTGATAAACCATATTCATTACGACGCGCAGCTAAACGGCTTTGAGTGTTTTGTACGACTTCAGCACAAAACAGCAGTGCGAGCTGTTCTTCTAAAGATGAATCTGACGATGCATTATCAGCAAAATCACAAAAAACGCGCGCTGCAGCTAATTCTGCAGAAGAATAGGCTAGCTCATAGGAGACAAGCTGGTAATCATCTAATTTACTGCCGGAAAGACGTCCTGTTTCATTAATGCAAAGACTTTTGATATGACTTAGAGCAGTATCAATTGCACCTTGAGCTTGTGCGACAACTGCGCGGGCTTGTGAAATAAGATCTGAAGAATTCTGAGACAAAATGGTCTCTCCTAGCGAATTTTAGCGTTGAGTTAAATGGTTGAGTAAGTATGTCGTTGTAATTAACCGGCCATAATATAGGAAAGTATGGTCTAAAAAAAGAGATTTACCGGGGTTCGTGTGCCTAAACAGTGTACTTGTATCGGGTATATCGTGCGCATTAGGAACCCACGTACATGCGGGGTTAAGTTATGTCTTCAGAGTGGTAGCGGTTTCTGCCTGAATTTTTGGCGTAGTATAAGGCCGAATCGGCTATTTTGATGAGAGATTCCTGATTATTTTCAAAATTAGGAATGGCGGTTGTACCACCAATCGAACAGGTGATATGAACGATTTCTTCACCATTGTGCAACTCTAGTTCAGCAACTGCATCAATCATTCGTTGTGCAAGCATTTTTGTTGCTTGTGGGCTGGTGTTGGGTAAAAGTACCACAAACTCTTCTCCGCCATAACGAGCGACACAATCTGTTGGACGAGCAACCTTACTGTTAATAGTAGAAGCAACTCTTCTTAAGCATTCGTCACCAAATACATGCCCGTAGTTATCATTGATTTTTTTGAAGAAATCCAAATCAATCATGATTAGGCTCAGTGGGCACTTCAAGCGTGAGCAGCGCTTCCACTCTTTTGTAAATTCTGAATCAAAAAACATACGATTTTTAAGCTGGGTAAGGGGGTCAGTGGTGCTGAGTTTCTCCATAACCTCAGCGCGTTCTTCTGCGACCATATGATTCGTAATTGCAGCCCAGTAATCATTGTGTGTTGCTTTGGTTGAGCTATAGATATAAACCAGACAAATGCTTGTTAGCAAAGCGAGTATCAGGCTTTCAGTATCTCCCTGATAAACAAGAATGCCAATAAAAGGTAGAAACATGAGCGAGGGGTATAGTGTGCGTATTTCGGAAGATATGCTAAGTGTACAGGCGCCACCTAAGGCAAATGCAGGGGTGATGATGAGTATGATTGTGCGTAAGTCAGAGAGGTTGTCATCAAAAATAATCCATGCAGTCATGCCGCCCCAATGAGCCGCCGCAGCGAGTATTGTTAATACTAGCCACTGATTCATGAACACAATTTTTGGCCCAATACTGTTTTTTAGCATAATAAAATGAGAAATTCGGGATAAGAAAATGCCTGCAATAATGCCAGTGTTTAAATAAAAAAAGTTTGGGTGATTCGTATCAAGTTCATAGCTGAAAGCCAGAATTAACCATACGCAGGCATAAGTAAGGATGCCACTTTTAGCGCGTGTTGTTAGGTCGTTTAATGCATGAGTTTGTAGTTGTTCATGATAACTATGCATTCGTTGACTATTCCTTAATTATTTTTAGATTCAACTGTTGAGTATAGATCATATTGCAGATTATCCCTATAAAATTAAGGGGTAATAATAATCTTGCCAAGGTGTTGGTTAGATTTTAGATATGAAAAGGCTTGCTCGTAGTTTTCCAGTGAAAAACTATCAGCAATAATGGTTTTGAGTTGCTTGTTTTCAAAACCTTTATGGATAGAGGATACTGCGAGTTTCTTAGTTTTCTCGCATGCAAGTGTTTGGTCGACGGTATAACCTTTCAGGGTAAGCAGGCGCTTCATTAATACGCCTGCATGAATGTCCATGGGTAAGCGATCAAGCATACCGTGAATAATAATACGACCTTCTCTTTTAGATGCTTTTATGAGTGCATGACTCATTGGCCCTGATACAGCATCAAAAACTAAATCGCTGCCTTTGTTGAGAGTGTAGTCACGTACTTTGTTAACGTAATGGTCTATCGCGTCGGCATTCCGTGTTTGAATAATGACGTGTTTGGCGCCGTGTGATTTTAGTACTTCGGCTTTTTCTTCTGATGTGGTCGTAGCAATGGGAGTTGCGCCAATCATATTGGCAATTTGAATGGCAGCAATGCCAACAGAGCTTGAGGCAGCGGTAATAACGACTGTTTCACCTTTGATGAGTTGTCCTGCGTCTATCAGGCCTCCCCAAGCAGTAAAGTAAGCCATCCAGATAGAACCGGTTTCGTAATCATTCAGTGTGTCAGGGCTAGGAATTAAAGCATTATGAGGATAAACACCATACTCAGCTAAGCACCCCTGGGTGCCAACGTCAAAACTCATTGGGCAAATACCAACACGGTCACCTAAGCGCAGATTGGTTGTTGTATCCGGGCCTATCGCATCAACTATTCCTGCCCCTTCAAAACCAATCCGGCTACCTGCAGCTGGTTTAATAAAATAACGATTTTGAGTGAAGAGTAAGTCCCCTCTATTTAAACCGATTGACGTGAGTTTGAGGCGTACTTCTCCTTTTTGAGGGGATGGCAATGGCACATCTACCAGTTTGAGGCTTTCAGAGTTAGAGGGTGTTTGTAGGGTAAGTGCGCGCATAGTGATCAAAGCCTAATATTTTTAGGCAGAATAGATGAATTTTAAGGCTTCGTCCAAGGTCAATTGGTAGATTTAAAGAGGCGGCTAGTTTATCCTTTTCATGATTTTTAAATTTCATTGTTTAACGATCAAAATTTAATCAGAATGAGAAGCTAGTATGAAGGGTATTTTATCGGGAATGCGCGTAGTTGAAGCGTCTGCTTTTGTTGCTGCGCCTTTAGGTGGAATGACGTTGGCACAATTAGGTGCAGACGTGATTCGAATTGATGCCATTGGCGGTGGTTTGGACTACCGACGTTGGCCTGTAACCAAAGATAATGCCAGCTTATTCTGGGCGGGTTTGAATAAGTCAAAGCGCTCAGTTGCGATTAATTTTAGATCACCTGAAGGTTCTGAGTTAGCGAAGCAAATTATTACAGCACCTGGTAAAGAAGCGGGTATGCTGTTGACTAACTTTCCGCCCAAAGGTTGGTTGTCATTCGAAGACTTATCTGCCATTCGTCCTGATTTGATTCAGTTGACGGTGCAGGGTGATCGTCATGGTGGTTCGGCTGTAGATTACACCGTCAACCCTTCAATTGGTTTGCCTTTTCTTACGGGACCTGCTGATAGCAATACGCCAGCCAACCATGTATTACCTGCTTGGGATCTAGTGACTGGTCAAATGGCTGCCTTAGGTTTACTTGCTGCTGAACGACACCGAACACGAACAGGAAAGGGGCAGCATGCAAAAATAGCTTTGGCTGATGCCGCAATGGCAGTGATGGGACACTTAGGTTTTATTGCCGAGGCTCAGTTAGGTGAAGATCGTGAGCGTTTTGGTAATTATCTATATGGCGCATATGGTTGTGATTTTGTTACGGCCGATGGCGAGCGAGTGATGGTCATTGGCTTAACAAAGCGTCAATGGAAGTCGCTATGTATCGCTACTGGAACTGAGCAGGATATGGTCGCTCTGGCGGCTAAGTTAGGTCGAGACTTTTCTAAAGAGGGGGATCGTTTTGAATCCCGTGAAGAAATTTCGGCTTGTTTTGATGCCTTTATTTCAAAGCAGACGTTTGCCAATATCAAGCAGAATTTCGATCAAAACGGTGTTTGTTGGAGCCAGTACCAAACTGTGAAAGGTATGGTTGAAACTAATCCTGACTGTTCACTAGATAACCCGATGTTCTCTCAAATTGATCAAGCAGGAATAGGTTCTTATATGGCTGCTGGTGCACCTTGGAGCTTTTCAGCCTTTGAGCGTGAACCGGCCAAACCAGCGCCTCGATTAGGTGAACAAACAGATGAAGTATTAGCTGATGTTGTTGGTTTAAGTGCCGCTGAGATTGGTAAACTTCATGATAATGGTGTGGTTGCCGGTCCTGAGTAATGTTGCGGGCCCTGAATAATAAGATTGACAAAATGTAAGCCTATACCGGGCTGCTATTGTTTAGTTATGTTTAGAATATTTTTGTTATGGAGTAAGGCATGACCGATATTGATATCGCTTATCTGCAAGAGTGGGTGGGCAAGCAAGAAACGAAAGAAGATGACATTAGTTTATTTCAAGCCCAAGCTTTGGCTGGTGCTTTAGATAATGAAATAGTGCCTCAAAAAGGTGATGAGCTACCACTATTTTGGGAGTGGATGTATTTCTTGGCAACCCCTAAAGCCAATGCAACAGGGGTTGATGGTCACCCGGATAAAGGCGGGTTTTTACCGCCGGTACCGCTTCCAAGAAGAATGTGGGCAGCAGGAGAGGTCGAACTTCATAAGTCTCTTGTGATTGGTAAACCAGCATCACGTTTATCAACAATCGAATCTGTTGAATTAAAATCAGGCAGTACTGGGACGCTGGTTTTTGTTAATGTGAAGCATGATATTTCTCAAGATGGTCACTTGTGTATTAGTCAGGTCCAAAATATTGTCTACCGAGAACAGCCTGCTGCGGATGCGCCTTTGCCTCCAGTTAAAGTAGCTCCTGCAGAGCAAGACTTTACTAAAACCATTACACCAGACCCAGTTTTACTGTTTCGCTATTCGGCACTTACTTATAATGGTCACCGTATTCACTATGATAGAACTTATGCGACAGAAGAGGAATTGTACTCAGCGTTAGTTGTTCATGGTCCTTTGCTCGTGACTTTATTGCTGGAGTTGCAGCGAGATAATCTTGCAGATAAAACGCTACGTAAATTTAAATTTCGTGCAGTACGACCGACTTTTGATGACCGAAGCTTTACCGTCTCAGGTAAGCACGATGGCGATGCGCTTTCGCTTTGGTCTGCTGATCAAGAAAATGCTTTATGCATGACAATTAAAGCAGAGCTAGCTTAGCAGGCTGAATGAATGTTTTGCTGGCTGCTTTTTAATTTAAGCCACTTACTCCTTAGTATGTCATTCCCGTTGTCACTTAAACGGGAATCCATTTTCTTCAAGATTGCAAAAGTTGAAAATATGGATGCCAGCTCAAGAGGCTACCGGTATGACAATGTAAGGTTACGTAGATTGTTTGCCATCTATTAATTCAAAGAGATCTTAAATGCAAAAACTAACTTATCCGGGCTGGCGCACCGCGCTATTTATCCCTGTTCATATTGAAAAATTTGTTGCTAAAGCACATACCCGAGGTGCAGATGCTTATATTCTGGATCTGGAAGACAGTGTGCCTTTGGCATTAAAAGCAGAAGCGCGTGAATGTGTGATTCCAGCAGCGAAGATTGTTAGTCAGGGTAGTGCTGATGCCTTGGTGCGTATTAATCTTGATGAGCGTTTTGCTATGCTAGACATCGAGGCTTCAGTTGATGAGAGTGTTAAAGCGATTGTCGTACCGAAAGTAGAGTCTGCTGATCAAATCAGGGCGTTTTCTCAACGTATATCTGAGCTTGAGCAAGCTAAGTCGCTACCTATTGGGCATACAGCATTAATTGTGATGATTGAGTCTGTTGATGCACTACCAAAACTTGATGAAATTGCGAGTGCTGACCCCCGTATTGTTGCAATGATTCTAGGCTCTGAAGATTTTTCAGCGACAGCAGGCATGCAACCACTACCTCAAACTTTATTATTACCAAACCAAATGGTTGCCTTGGCGTGTCGACGAGCGAATATTATGCCGCTTGGTTTTCCAGGTTCTATTGCTGACTATAGTGACCTTGATGCTTTCCGAAAAACAGTGCAGTTTGCCAAGCAGCTAGGTTTTGTTGGAGCATTCTGTATTCACCCGAAGCAAGTTGAAGTCTTGAATGAAGAACTCACGCCTTCGGAAGAAGAAATTGAAAATGCTCATGGTTTGTTAAAAGCATTTGAAGATGGGCTTGCGGCCGGAAAAGGTGCGGTTGAATATAAAGGTAAAATGATTGATTTACCTGTTGTTGAGCGAGCTAAAGAGTTGCTGCGTAATGCTGAAGTGCGGAGCTAAATCAGAGTTCTGTTAGTCATAAGTGCTGTCTTTATGAATTAAAATATTAACTAATTCGAGAAAGGCAGGCTTATGATAACCCCCTTAATTTTTTCTACATTAAAGTAATAAATTCACTATTGACCATTATTATCTATTTACCTATTATGGCGCCTCGTCAGGATAGTATCGTGAATTAAAACAATAACATGGATGAATAAGTTGTAGTAGTTTACTAAGGTGACTGCTTTTTGTGTAAATTAGGGCATAGTTTTGTTTTAATTTTCCTTTCTTTGCCCTCCTATCATATCGATTCAAATACCCTGTATTGCTTAAAACAGTAGGATGAATTTTCGAGTTTATTGATGATTTTAACGTCAGTGCTTGAAGATATACACTAGGGAAAGAATCATGTCAGCCGTTAAAGTGAATGAATATACATCAGCCAACTTTCGTAAGGGACAGTCTAGAATTTTGGCTGAAAGAACACAAATGCTCCTCTCAATCTCTCGTAAAGCGCAAGAAAGAACCTTAACGCTCCAAGAAACAAATGATTTGTATGCAGAGTTTAATAAAACCTATGAGCAGCATGATCGCGTAATTAAGGCAGGGGGAGGGAATGAGCAGCTAGACAGTATAACTGTTGGCGCTGATGGTGTTGATGAAAGTTGGGCGCTTAAGTTGCTAAAAGAATCTGAACAAGAAGAAAGTACTTCAATGAATACACCACAATTCCTGAAAAATAAAAGGCGTATGGAGCTTGAGAAATGTGATGCTTAATTCTATGGGCTCCATATTTCGGCTTTCATAGCTAAGTATTTGAATTAATAATGGCACGTACTCTTATTGTACGTGCCATTCAGATGCAAAGAGTCTTTCCTTGTGAGGTGTGAAGTTCCCCTGCATCTTCTTTGGTAAAATTTCACCGTGCTTGAATATCATTTTTTGAAGATAATTTAACTACCTGCTTAATTATTTGGCTAATTTCTTTTGGGGCCTCGTGTGGGCTGATATGACCGCCGGGAACAGTTATCATTTCTATTTTTGGGTGTATGCCAACGTAATCTGCTTCGCCTTTTACAGCCAAGGCGGGTACTTGAAGGTCATTGAGTAGTTGTTTTGTATCTATTGCATCTAGAATAATGGCATCAATACATTGCGATATTTCTTTTGAAGGCCTTTGCGATAAGTTTGTTTGAATTTCTTCTGATAGCTCAGGGTGTTTGAGAAGAAAGCTCTTTGAATACAGTGCCTTGGCTGCTTGTTTTGCATAAAATTTTGGAAATAGGGTCATCAGCTTTTGGAAAATAAATCCTACTCTGCTTACTCCTGTGGTGCGCTCAAAAGGCATATTGAATAAGCCTAGTGCAGAAAATCGTTTAGGGTACTGATGCGCCGCTCTTAGTCCCGTCATGCTGCCCCATGAATGTCCAATAATAATACAGCGCGTTATCTTTAGTGCATCAAGAATTTCTATTAGCATGCTAGTGCAGTCATCTAAGCTCCAGCGTTTATTTACGTTGCTGCTAAGTCCGTGGCTTGGCATATCTATATAAATATGAGTCCTCCCGGTCAACTTGCTATCAAATTTCTGCCAGAGTGTTTTGTCCATAAACAGACCGTGCATGAAAACTAATGGCTCTCCATTCCCATTGTCTTCTATGTTTACTGATATTTTGCCTAGTTGAGTTGTAATGGTTTTATGTTTCATAGAATTCTTCCTTGATGAATGGGCTGTTTTAAGTCGTGGTTAAATGGCAATGCCAGCAATTTGTTGGTGAAACTTTAAAGATAAGAAATATGCAACACTACCAATTACGATGCCGGTAAAATCCCAAATGAATGACTTTTTCAGTATTTCAGATGGTTTTGATTGGTGTCTTGCGTTGACTACTTTTAGTAAAGAGAAAAGTGCAAAGGCCCCAAAAAGTAATATTGAAGCTAAATCACCATTGGCAATTAGGTGACTGAAAGAAAACAATATCACACCAAAAAGCATTGGGTGTCGTAGGCGTTTTTTCATCTGACAAGGCAAGTACGCCCAGCTGAGTAATATAAAAACAGGCCACATGATAAATAAGGGAGCTAAGCGTGACCAAGTGGGAGGACTCCATATTTCGATAAAACCTGCATGACCTTTTCCATAGACGATTAAACCCAGACCGAATGCCGAGAACAATGAAAATAACACTAAATAGGCTGTTTTTCCTAAACGGTCTATAAGCTTCCTTTTAATACTTAATGACGGGATTGTGTGTACCCCGAAGAATATGATGAATCCTAAAATAAGCGTTTGCATGTCATTCCTTATTTGCTGAAGTTGGGCTAATGTTTTGTAAAATTTGTCCTAAAACTCGTTTGGTAATATCTAGGTCGTGTTGGCTGATATTGCGTGTGGCGTTCTCTTCTAGGTCGATTATAAGTTTACTTATCTTGCTAAAGTCGACTTGCGGAGATAAGCGAATACGCTTAATTCTCTGGTCGGTCGGATCGCATATTCTTTGAATGATACCTTTGCGCTCTAAACCTTGAATGGAAACAGATAGTGATGGTGGGCTGATGCCTAGTAACTCAGCTAGCATTTTCTGGCTGTATCCCGATTTTTCACCAATTAATAAACCTACAATCCTAAACTCAGACAAAGTGATATCGTGATGTTTTAAGCTTTGCTCCAGAGTGGGAGTTGATAAACGCTGTATTTTGCTAATGCTGGGCATAATAAGCTTGTTGAAGTAAGCAAGGTAATCCACTTTAGTTTTCCCATTATAGTTAGTTAATCTAACTAACTATAATGAATGGAATAGCTTCTTGCAAGAGGGGGGAGTGACTTAGTTCAGAATGAGTATCACTCTTTGCATGCATCAATTGTGCTTTGGAAGGTCTGTTCTAATAATACTCTGCTGTCGCCATGCCAAGGCCGCTAACGTTTTCTTTAACGCCATTTTGTTCAATTGTCAGGTCAACATCGACCAAAAAATAGTGTTGCCATGCGTTTGAGTAAAATGCTTTCACTAGCATACGGATTGCCCAACTGACTGAATCTAATACATCAACGGTAACGACCTCTTTAGTGACGTTGACTGTGCCGTTAATTTTGATGTCATCGCGTTCAAGTTTTAATGTCCAGCCTGTAGGGGGGGCATAAGGAGAATCACTGTGTTCCTTAAAGTCAGCTTCCTTATATTCCCAGTCCGAAAACATACCTATTGCCTGATGGTTTTTAGCGACATAAAGCATCTGAGGTTTGCGTTTTCCATATTTGAACTTGGTAGTCGTTTCATGAAGATCTATAGTCCAGTTCTTCGAGAAAAATATAAGTCTGTACCAGTGATCTGAGAAGTCAGGTACTTTGGCGGTTGCGTTACCATGATCCAGATAACCATCAAGTTTCAGCGTACTGGTTCTGTCTTTTGCAGTTTTAAGTCGGGCGACGACCTCCCCACGAGGCGCGATGATCTTAAGCCCCCAAAAAGTGCTTTTTCCTTTTCCCATATATAGCTTGCTATCACCAGATTGAGCACCTGCTTCTGTGTGCTTCATATCAATTGAGATATCAACATGGTTTCCGTCAGTGTCTTCGCCTTGGTAGGATATTTTAGTCGTGTCGGTATCTACTTTAATGTAACTGGATTTACCAAACATTGTGCCTTTCAACGAGTCTTTTTGTATTTCGTCTGCGTCGAACTCTTCATGTATCACACGTACTTTGTCGTTTTCAACCCAATGAATATCAAATGACCCCATTCCTTTACTAAATGGGTTGTAGTTAGTGATACTAATTAACGCTGTCACCACGTTTCCATTGGCATCATAGGAATTTAAGTAAAAACTTTCGCCATAGCCGCCGGCTTTGGAAGGGGTGTATTCGTATGAAGATTTGTCCAGGTTTGAAAAGTCTGATGTGGCTGATGGGAAGTAGCTGATTTTCTTGCTTGCCAAGACTTCATTTGGTGCAATAATAAATATTGCTACAAACAGTAGCCCTAATATCCGTAGTTGGGCTTTCATAGATTTATCCTTATGAGTACGTGTATATTTAATTAGATATTTGAATTCTTTCAGAAGGGTAGCAATGTATTGAATTATTGGAGCTTGATACTGCTTAAGTTTAATTCAAACAGTATCATTTTTTGAATCGTTAGACTTAATTAAACGGCATCACTTCCCGTTTCGCCAGTTCTGATTCGAATGACTTGCTCTAAAGCAGATACGAAAATTTTCCCATCACCAATTTTTCCAGTATTTGCCGCGCTGGTAATTGCTTCAATAACTTTGTCAGACATATCTTCACTAATTGCAACTTCGACTTTTACTTTAGGTAAGAAATCAACAACATACTCTGCACCTCGATATAGCTCGGTATGACCTTTTTGACGACCAAACCCTTTGACTTCTGTAACGGTAATACCTTGAACACCTATTTCTGATAAGGCCTCACGCACATCGTCTAACTTAAAAGGTTTGATAACAGCTGTTATAAGCTTCATGTATTTCTCCTGTATTTTTAGTGCAATACTAATGATTAGTAAATTTTGTTGTTAGTAAACAATATAGCGTGTTATTCATTAATGCCTAGTAATTCGACATCAAATATCAGAGTGGAGCCTGCGGGTATCGGGCCTGAAGCACGATTACCATAGCCTAAATCGCTAGGAATAAAGAGGCGTGTTTTTTCACCCACCACCATAAGTTGAAGGCCTTCTGTCCAGCCTTTAATGACTTGATTTAAACCAAAAGAAATAGGTTGACCACGAGCAACAGAACTGTCAAATACCGTGCCGTCTGTTAGTGTGCCATGATAGTGAACTTTAACGCTATCACTTGCTGTTGGATGTATTTCTCCAGAACCTGCGGTTAAAACTTTATATTGTAAACCTGACTCGGTGGTTTTTACGCCCTCTTGAGTCTTGTTGCTGGTGAGAAAATCTACACCTATTTGAATGTTTACAGCCGCTTCTTTTTTATTACTTGATGAGCGCATGACTACAAATATTGCTACGGCAATGACAATAACAGTTAGAACGATTTTTAACACAAGATTTTCCTTAAGTTGAGCAAGCTCTGTTGCTTGCTAATTATGGTCTTTTTATTTATTGATAATAAGCGGGTGAGTGCTTAATTGCTTTGTTTTGTTCAAGGTCGTGTTGAATCCAGAGACGTGCTTTTTTCTGGTTTACAAAAGCTTCAATCTGCTCCATTGCTTCAAGTGTTTGACCTTTATCAAAGTTGAAAGAGGGCACTCTCTTATGAGTTCGGTTATCAGTAAAATGATACAAATCACCTGATAATACAATGGGGCCTGATTCGTCTAAATCAACAAATAAAACCTGATGCCCTGGAGTGTGGCCAATGGCCCGTTTGATGACAACAGTACCATCTCCAAATACATCCAAGTCACCTGAAATTATTTTAATTTTAGACTTATCCAGATCTTTATAACTGCTTGCATCAAAACCTGCTTTGCTTGGGTCATCACCAAAGGCAGCATCATATTCTTCCTGTTGAATAATTAAAGCTGATTGAGTGAACAAATTGGCATTGCCTGTATGGTCACCATGGAAATGAGAAATGCCTAAGAAATCAATGTCAGATGGCTTTACGTTTATTTCATTTAACTGGGTTGAAAGTGGGTTGCTAACACTTAGGTGAAATTTACCTTCCCATGCATCGACGCCTTTAGGGCCTAAAGAGTCATTTAAACCGGTGTCCCAAAATAACATGCCTTTTTCATGTTTAATCAAATAACAGCTATCCGTCATTTGCTTTACTTTACCTGTATTCGTTCCAGGGGTGAAAATTGATAAATCACGTACTTCAATATTGCCGCAGTTAAAAACATAAAGCTGAGTTGCTTTTTTTGAGTAAGTGGTTGTTGCACAGGCGCTAAGTAATAACGCCGACAAAATGAGTGTACACAGTTGTGTGATATTTGAGTGTATTTGTTTTTTCATTATTGAGTATAGCTTCCATTTTAAGTGTGGTTTCCTGAATAAGCCCCACTATATGACGCCTTCACCTAAGGCACAAGCCATTGCTGTCCCGAGTTCTTTGCATTGCTTTTAAAAGTTCGCTTGATAGTCTATTCGCAGGATAATACGACTATGAATTCAAGGCCGTTTTAGGCCTTATGTGATGGCCTTAAGTGCTTTTAGAGTACTTGTGTTACACCCTACTTGTGCGAATATTAATAAAGGCCCTATCCGTTCAATTGAACGAATAGGGCTGGGCTAGCATAGATATGCCAGGTTTAATCAAGCTCTATATTTAAGTGCTCAAGTAGGGTATTCAAGGTGAGACTAGCGCTCTCAAAATCATAGTTATAGATTTGATTTGTTAAGGTTTTCATTTCAATTAACGACTGGATCTTGGTGGTTGCTTTCTGGTTAATGGTATCGATTACTTTTCTTGAGTCGGTATTACCTTCGGTTAGTAGTTGTGCTAATTGTTGATAGTCACTTAATAGCTCTTTTTCATTGTTAACAAGTGCCTGCTCAATGGGCCTGGATTCTTTTGATACGAATGGTTTTAGCTCTTCTATTATAGGGCCCAATATTGATTCAATAAGCGTTAACTTGGCCTCTATTACTTCATACTCTACACTTTGATCACTTGATTGATTACAAGCTAACTCCAGTTCTTGAGCTGCATCTGCTAAGACATCAATCCCCATGGTGCCTGCCACACTTTTGAGAGTATGCGCTTCAAGAACTGTTGTCTGATGATCTTGGTTAGCCAAGGCTGCCCGAAATTTGACCGAGAAGTTTTTTTGATTGTTGTAAAATAAGACTAGCAAATTTCGGTAATGCTTTCGGTCGCCTTCAAAATGTTCGAGACCGGATTTTATATCAATACTTGTAATATCCGGTAGTAAAGCCGATGTATCTGGAGTGGCACCGGGTTCCGCTAAGCTTTGATGAGTTTGGCTTTTAATGTCTTGCGGTGAATGTGAAGCCGTGACCCACTGTGCCATAGTTGAAAACATTTCCATCACCTTGATAGGTTTTGAAATATAGGCATTCATACCCGCAGCCAAACATTTTTCTTGATCGCCAACCATCGCATTGGCTGTCATGGCTATGATGGGTAAATTTTTGAAACGTTTATTTTGTCGCAGTGTTCGTGTGGCCTCATAACCATCCATGACTGGCATCTGAATATCCATTAATACGCAGTCATATTTATCATCTAGCATGTTTAGTGCTTCCTTCCCGTTGGTTGCGATATCTACTTCCATGTGTGCATTTTCTAATAGGTCTCGTGCTACTTCTTGGTTGAATTCATTGTCTTCTACTAGCAAAATTCTCGCGCCAGATAACTTGGCGGCGGCCTCAGAGCGGGAAATTTTCTTTAATGCTGTATTTAAGTGAAAATGTGTTGCGAAACCCATTCCGCTCATAATCGTATCGTGTAGTGTGGAAGATGTAATCGGTTTGGAAATAAATCCATCAACTACTGCTTTGTTTTCATCGTCGAAAATCTCATTTGGTTGCAGGGCGCTAACCATAATAATATTGGTTGATCGGGGGATGTTATTATCGGCTCTGACTTGGCTCGCTACTTGTAAACCGTTCAGCCCCGGCATTTTATAATCCAGAATCAGTAAACTGAACGGTGTGTCATTGTTACCTGCAGTATCGATCATTCTGAGGGCTTGCTCACCACTATTTGCGGTAGACACCTTGCACCCGAAAGAGGTAATTATCTCGTTTAGTATTTGTCGGGCAGCCGAGTTATCATCCACCACTAATACTGGCATTCCTTTCAGTGCCTCAAGGCTCTTTTCTTTTGATGTGTCGCCTACTTTAGGTGCGGCCAAAGAGGAAGCAGTTTCAAATAAGGCGGTAAATAAAAATATACTTCCTTCATTGGCTTGGCTGCGGATGCTGATTTCTCCTCCCATTAATTGCACTAGTTGTTTACATATAGCCAAGCCTAAACCAGTCCCTCCATATTCTCGTGTTGTAGAGCTATCTGCTTGTATGAAGGGTTTAAACAAACCTTCCTGCTGAGATTGAGTGAGACCAATCCCGGTGTCACGGAGTGAAAACTCAATCCTTACCTGATCTGTTAGGGTGGGAGCATATCTTTCAGTTTCAGTACCATTACTTTGCTTACGTTCTAAGGGCAAAGATAAGGGTACAGGCTTGATTGAAATTTCAATTTCGCCTTGCTCAGTAAATTTGGTAGCGTTACCTGCTAGGTTGATGAGTATCTGACTTAAACGAGAAGGGTCACCGATTAATGAATTAGGGGTAAGTGGATCAATTCTAAACAGAAATTCCAAGCCTTTTTCCTGGGCTTTAATGCCGACAATATTGGCGACTCTGGCTAATACCTCATCCAATTGGAAAGGAATGTTTTCCATATCCAATTCTCCTGCTTCGACTTTTGAGAAATCCAGAATGTCGTTAATAATGTTGAGTAGTGACTGAGCTGAACAATCTATTTTATTAAGGTAGTTTTGCTGCTTGTTCGTTAACTCGGACTGTTGCATTAACTGTGTCATGCCTATAACGGCATTCATCGGGGTACGAATTTCGTGAGACATGTTGGCGAGGAAAGTACTTTTAGCTTGATTTGCTGCTTCAGATATTTTCTCCGATTGTGCTGCTTGCTCTCGTGACTTTTCAGCAAGATGTTGCGATTTTTCCGCATCATTTTTTGCTTGTTCTTTTTCAGATATCTCGAGTGCTAGCGCGTTGTTGAGTGTGATGAGGTCATTAGTATTTGGTATTGCTAATGCTTTTGGGATCAATGGCCAAACAATGACTGCGGTGGCCAAAGAGGCGACGGCGGTTATTGCTTTAATGGCACCACTTAACCAATAAGCCCCATTCCATACGTTGTAAATCGACATGGCATGAGTTGCGCTGCATGCTAAAATAAATACCCCAAAAAGCAGGATGACATGACTAAATGCGAGGTCTTTACGCTTGTAAACGAAATAAGTCAGTGCGATAGGGATAGAAAGATAGGATAAAAAAATGACAGAGTCACTGATAACATGCAGTAATACCAGATCATCATTCCAAAGGTAGCAATGGCCATGAGGCGGCATTGAAGGATCAAACAACGTACTAAAAAAATCTGCAATTATTCCCATAATATTATTGGCCTATTTACGATGCTTTATTGTGTATAGTTATAGCAAATAAACATATAAAAACCACTCTTGCTAATATGGATCTTTTATAAAGGAATGAGTTTTAGTTTTATTCGGTTTTTACGTGAATGGAGGCAGAGTTAGCGTTTTAAGATGTTATTTACATGAAGTTCAATTAGCTATTTAAGAGGGCTTCTATCTACGGGTAGCAAGTATTAAGCCCGCCTTTACTGGTGAACTGTTTATGATCTATGTTTTTTTGTTTTGCTGGTGTTTATAGCTCTTCACTATAACGCTCTTTGATAGCCAGAATTTCGGGTAAGCAGTTTCTGAAAGCTTCAACCAAGTGTGGGTCAAAATGTTTGCCTGCGCCTTCTTCAATGAGAGCCACTGCTTTTTTAGTACTCCAGGCTTTTTTATAGGGGCGTTCAGAAGTTAGTGCGTCAAAAACATCAGAGATTGCGACAATACGACCCGATAGAGGAATGTTTTCGCCAACTAGGCCATTGGGGTAACCTGTGCCATCAAATTTTTCATGATGGCTCTTTGCTATTTCCTTGGCCATTATTAAGAGGTCTGATTCGTGACCTTCGAGAATTTCGACGCCATAACTTACATGTTTCTTCATGACCTCCCACTCATCATTATCGAGTTTTCCTGGTTTCAGCAGGATGTGATCAGGGATGCCAATTTTACCAATATCATGCATAGGGGCGGCGTTATATAGCATATCCACCCACTCGCTGTTGAGTTTAAGTGAGTTTGCTATTATTCGGCTATAGTAACTCATGCGAATTACATGCATGCCTGTTTCGTTATCTTTAAATTCAGCGGCTCGTCCAAGACAGCTAATAACTTCAAGCTTTGCTATTTTTAGTTGCTGTGTTCGCTCTTTTACTTTTTTGTCTAATTCACGGTTTTGGTTATATAAGGCGAGATGTGTTTTGACTCGAGCACGTACAATCGATGGACTTACGGGTTTTGTAATATAGTCAACCGCTCCCAGTTTTAGGCCCTTTTCTTCATCGGCAGCATCTGATTTGCCGGTGATAAATATCACCGGAATATTTGCCATGGCAGGATTAGACTGTAAGTGACTGATAACTTCATAACCATCCATGTCTGGCATCATGATGTCTAACAGTATCATATCTGGCAGAGGGCCTGTATCAACTAACTCTAGTGCCCGTTCGCCACTTAAGGCAACTTTTACGCAGTATTGAGAGCTTAGTATACTGTCGAGTACTTCAATGTTTTCCGGAGTATCATCTACCACAAGAATGGTGATTTTTTTAGTATCATATGTCATTGACTATCGCCTCCTTAACGCCGTATTTCTTCAATTAAGCATTGTTAGGACTCAGTTACCCTCATAGTTATCATAAGTCACAATATTGAATGTCGCCACTATGAGTCTGCTGACATTTAATTTGTTGATAGTGGTATATTTTCTATATTAAGTTTCATCATTCTCAGAAAATGAGTTCAAGAAGTGCTCAGCGTTTGGGTAGTGAGACCTGTATTAGGTCTAGAGCTATTGTTGTCGTAGTTATGAATAACTTCTGCTTATAAAGCGACCCTGCTTGATTGGTTTCCACGGTAGTATCAACGAATGCCATGCAGAATGTAATGTCACTTTAGAGAAGTTGCTTTGCTTCACTGGTTGTAGAAGTAGAATGGACTTTAATAGACTGTTCATAATGATAGATTTATTATTGCTAGTCTGTATTGGAAGAGTGTTGCAAGAGTTTTAATATCTCGGCTAAATTCTGGTCGGTGAGCCTACCTTGTTCGAAGTTATCCTGTTCTTTCTCTGCTGCGGTGCTGACTAAATCGAGAAGTTTGTCTTCTTGATCTTCGTCTAAAGCCAGCGTAACAAATGAGCCAACTAATTCTTCCTGTAACTGTAGCATGATCGACTCGCTAGTGAGGCGTTGCTGTTTCTGACGCTTGTCCAGGTCGTAAAGTGCTTTTTCCGTAACGCCTATCAGGTTATTTAAAGCGAGTTGTTTTTCGCGCGCCTTTCTTTCTGTTTCTATGCCACTAATTCGCACGCTAGCACCTTCTACCAGCAAGGCGATATTATCTTTTATTCGGCCATACAGTTCGGCGTCATCGAGGGGCATATTTTTTATTAATAAGGATATGCCAGGGTAGTTGATAATGGTTCGTTTACCAAAATCATAAATAGTGTCTTCAGCCTTCAATTTGTCAATCACTGCAATCTCCAAGGGGCTGACGGGTGCACCCAGGGCTTTATAAATTTTTTGTATCTGGGTGTGGAGCAATACCACACTGTTAAGCTGGCTGTTATCCAGATTATTGAGTAATAAATCGGCCATGTCTTCCAAAGAGTGGCAGGTAAAGCTTCTTCGAAAAAAGTCGATGACTTGTCCCATTTCGCCAGCACTGGTCAGCGCTGTCATGGCTGTCTTGGTTGCGTAGTTAACATCTGTTTTCAGTTGTTTCGTGACCTTGATACTTTCAATTAACAGCTTAACTTTATTGAGTATTTCATCAACGGAGAAAGGTTTGACAACATAATCGCTGGCGCCAGCTTCGTAACCCTTGAGTTTTTCTTCAAGCGTGTCTGCAGCGGAGACAAAAACGACCGGCACAAACTGATTACTCTGGTCTTCTCTAATCTGTTTGCAGACTTCATAACCATCCATACCGGGCATCATTACATCAAGTAAAACGATATCTGGTTTCTCGTCAGAGTCGATGATTTCCAGTGCCCGCGCTCCCGAGGGAGCAACGCTGACCTCGTACTCACTTTTCAGTGCATCGGCCAACACTCTAATATTTTCTGGTAGGTCATCAACGACTAATACCTTGTATTTTGTATCATTCATGATCGGAATCACTCTGAGTATTTAAGTTAAATCTTTTGGTTAGTTTCTGAACTAATAACAGTGCATGTTTAAAGTCATAGTCGCTGACCAGCTTGATCAGTTCTACACCGTCCTGACCAAGTAATGCTTCACCCAAATGTTGTTGGTGGCATTCAATAAAATCCACGGCGTTTGCGCTATTCTTCTTTAGCAAGGCGGACAACTGATTTAATAAAGGGGGGATCTCACCTTGTTTAGCCTTTGTTTGAAGGCCATCGTTTGTTGAATTCTCTAGCTGGTCGGGAGACTGCTTTTGCATCACCGTTTCTGCTTGCCTGATGCCTGAGAGGACCGTCGTTAATTGCTGTTCCAATTCATTTATCATTTCGCCTGCAGGTTCTCCTTTGCTTAATAAACTTTCTAGAGAGGACGTGATTTTATAAATGATGTCTGCAGAGATAGTACCGGCTAAGCCTTTAAGAGTATGGATCATCCGAGCCGCCTCTTCATGATGTTCTTGTTGTAGGGATTGGTGGAACCTTTCAATAAAATTAGTTTGGTTTTGTACAAATTTCAATAATAATTTTCGGTAAACAGCATGATCATGATTAAAGCGCTGCAAGCCTTTGCTTGTATCAATGCCCGCTATTTCGGGAAATATATATGCTTCAAAAGTCGGCGTGTGATTAGCTAGCAATAATTGCGAGGAAGGTGCTGGAGATATCCATTTGGCTAGTGTTGTATAAAAGTTAGATATATCGATGGGCTTTCCAATACAGTCATTCATGCCGCTATCAAGCGTAAGTTGTTTGTCAGCGAGCATGACGTTTGCTGTTAGCGCAATGACCGGAAGGTTTTGGTACTGTGTTAGTTTGCGGATTTCACGAGTAGCTGTTAGCCCGTCCATTACGGGCATTTGTACATCCATTAGTACGCCATCAAATTTCTGTTGTTGCAATATATCCAGAGCAACTAGACCGTTGTTGGCGACGGTGACCTTTATCTTTGCTCTAGTGAGTAAGTCGGTAGCGAGCTCCTGATTAAATTCATTATCTTCGACTAATAAAATGTGAGCGCCCGATAATTGTTGCATCGCTCGCTGCTCAAATAAGTTGGGGTTTGATAACGAATGTTTGGTGCTCTTTGGTCCGAGAGCCGCCATAAGTGTGTTCAATAAGGTCGAGGGATTGACTGGTTTGGTTAGCAGGGCGCTGATCGATTCCTGTTTAAACTGTTGAGACAGTTTCTCTGTATTGTATGCCGTGACCATAATGATAACTATTTTTTCAGCTGATTCTCCATAGCGTTTATTGATGGTCTTGATTGTTTCGACACCATCCATCTTGGGCATTTTCCAGTCAACCAGAATAACCTGATAGGGCTCATCCCGCTCATAGGAAGCATCCACTGCCTCAAGAGCCTCAGCCCCCGATATGGCTGTATCTACGATGAAACCTAAATTGAGTAACATTTCAGTCAGAATTGTTTGGGTACTCTTGTTGTCGTCGATGACCAGAGCCTGCAAGTCTTTAAGTAACTCGTTGGAGGCATGTTGGTTGGTGTTTTTTAAATTTTGTCTATATGCGAAGGTGAGGGTGAAATGAAAGGTGCTGCCTACATTTTCTTCGCTTTCGAACCAGATCTCTCCCCCCATCATTTTAATCAACTGTTGGGTGATCGATAGACCAAGTCCGGTGCCGCCATATTGTCGGGTGGTTGAAGCATCAGCCTGAGAAAATGCCTTGAAGAGTTTGTTTTGGCTTTCTGGTGAAATTCCTATACCAGTGTCTCTGACTGAAAACTGAGCTTTGACTTGGGTGTCGTTTAAGCTCAACACCTCTGAGCTCACCACTACTTCACCTTTGCCAGTGAATTTAATGGCATTACTGACTAGGTTTAAAAGAACTTGTCCCAAACGTAATGGGTCGCCTATTAGAATTTCTGGCATAGTTGGGGCTACTGAGAAAATATATTCCAATTCTTTTTCATCTGCTTTCAAGGAGGTGAGGTTGGCAAGATTATTGAGCACTTCATGAAACTCAAACTCAATTGACTCCAGACTTAATTGACCCGCTTCAATTTTCGAGAAATCGAGTATGTCGTTAATAATGGTTAATAAGTTTTCTGAAGAAATACTGACTTTCTCCAGATAATTGCGCTGTTGTTTGTTTAGTTCTGTTTGCAGTGCCAAGTGAGACATGCCGATAATTGAATTCATTGGCGTGCGTATTTCATGGCTCATGGTAGCCAGAAATTCGGATTTGGCCTTGTTCGCTGCATCGGCCTCTTCGCGGGCAATTTTCAAGCGGGTCCGCTCCTTAGCTCGTTCAAGTTCGGTTTTCTTCCGTTCGGTAATGTCCTCTTTTACGGCAATGTAATGGGTGATTTCACCCTGACTATTCCTGAGTGGGCCGATGGATGTTGATTCCCAGAATAAGTTTCCGTTTTTCTTTCGGTTATGGAATTCACCCGTCCATTTATTGCCCTTGGTAATGGCTTTCCAAAGCGCTCGATAATCTTTTGCGGGGGTGTGCCCTGAACTGAGTATTTGGTTATTTTTACCAATGATCTCGTCCAGAGAATACCCTGTTTTTTTCAGAAAGATCGGGTTCACATACTCGATTATGCCCTGAGTATCGGTGATCACTACTGATGCCGGGCTTTGCTCCACAGCTAAAGCTAGTTTGGTCCGCTCTTGTTCTGATTCGGCTAATTCCTGAAGTGCATGTTCGGCACGGAGTTTTTCATTGTTAGTCTCCATCATCAGATCCATGGCTTTTTTCTGGGATCTTTTCAATGCTTTTTGCCGAAGTTGTAAGTCAGCCAAAGCCTGCTTTTGAGCTGAGATATCTTCGACCATGAATGAAACATACTTTGTCTGACTATGCTCTTGCCGATGAACACTGATTGTTACGTTCACGCTTGCGGTCGAGCCATCTTTTCTAAGGTTAGGGACATCATTGAAATTAAAGAAATCATCACCTGACAAGAGTAAATTAAACGATGTGATGAGGTTATTCTCATCATTGGGTGGTATCAAATTATTGAAATGCTGATTTAAAAATTGTTCCTTTGAATATTGATAAATTTCGCATAAGCGATTATTTATTTCGATAAATTGACCGTCTGGTGCTATTTTCGCGATGCCTACTGAGGCATTGTCAAAGGTACTTCGGTACCAGTCCTCCTTCTCCTGAAGTCTATTCAGCATTCTTTTAAATTCAGTTTGGTCGTGTAATACCCCAATGAATATCTTTTGATTTAGGTGTTTTGTCTCGCCAACAGATAAATGGAAGGGAACAATGCTGCCGTCCTTGCATACACCATCAATATCACGCCCAACGCCAATGACCTTTCCCGGTCCGCCTTGCATATAGTGCTTTAAGTAATGGTCATGTTGTGATCGATCGGGTTCAGGCATTAACATGGAGACATTATTGCCAATCACTTCTTCGGCCTTATAGCCAAATAACTTGATGGCTGAATCATTAAAAGTCGTTACAATTCCATGCTCGGTAATAGTGATAATGGCGTCAGCCGCGTTGTCCATGACGGCTCTAAGGAAAAGCTCACTTTGCTGAAGTTTTAAGGCTGACTTACGGCTGACGTGCTGGATTATTACGATGAGCGTGAGTGCTAATGCAAGACTACCAAACAATAAGGATAATATGACATTCCGGCTGCGAGTGTAGGGAAGTAGTACTTCATCTTCATCAATTTCGGATGCAAAGCCCATGTTCAGTTCTTTATCCCATAACCAAGCACCTAGTACCGGCACACCCCGGTAGTCATTATAAGCAAGGGTGGATTTGCCCGTGCCTTTAATCAGCGCTTGCTGAACCATGAATGTTAAAGGCTGTAATTCTCTTGATTGTTTACTGATGAGGCCTTGCATTAAATTGATGCCGGGATTACGGATATCGATTGTTAGCATGCTCGATTGACTAGGCTTGAGCAGCCCGATATCAATTAGTTGTGGTTCAAAACGACTCTCTGTTAGCATTTTTCCTTTGCTTGAGAACAAGTATGTTTCACCGCTATAGCCAAGGCGGCCAAGCTTAGCGAGGCGGGAAAAATTTTGTAGTGGTTTAATACGAATCGACAAAGCTGCAATGATATTTCCATAACTATCTTTGATTGGGGATAAGGCAAACATGGTGGGGTAGTGGTTTACCAGCTTCCCCAACTTATTTCTTAAGGGAACATCCGAAAGTATAGGGTGGCTAATTTTATCTTGGCCATCGAATACATCTCTTAATAGCGACTGTTGATGTTTGACTAGGGGGTTAGTCAATCCCACATTAGCATCCCGCATGGAGGCAATATTTTGAAAGTTCGGAGCGATAATAAATATGCCGATAGCATCGTGTTGTTTTAATTTTTCGCGGAAATATTCCCTGATCTCAATTAAAGCTTTGCTATTAGATAAGGGGGTGCCTTGTTTGGGGTTTTTAAGTTGTTTCTTGACGGCTTGGACTAGTCGAGGATCATTGGCCCATATCTTTGCATCCAGTAAATGACCTTCAGCCCAAATTTCACGAATGCTGCTATTGGTAAAACTCACCATCGTCTCTAGAGATTTGACTGCCTGATTACGGGTTTCCAGTTCGATATTATGCAGGATAAACCAGACGACGACGATGACTGATGTCAGGAGTGCCCCTAGGGCAGGGATACTGATGCGGGCTACATTCCTGTTTAGAAGCGGGGGGACAATTTCTTCAGGCATAATAAATCCCGATCTGCGATCAACACATAAAATACTCTCTAAAATGTAGTTTGTGTTTGGGGATAATTCTAGTTAACGAGTCGAGAAATACCTGACTGAGGTAAAAGAACTCTTCGAGTTGGAGGCGGCTATTTGAGACGAAGAGTCGGTTGCAGTTTTTGTAGAGAGACTGAGCCCCCAGATAAACCATCGTCACTATTAATTGGTTTAGGGGGGCGATAGTCACATCGATGCCGAGGTAATAAACCGGGGTTGCTTTGATGCCATAATCAATTGCCTTAAGCTCATTGGTTATTTTGTCATCCAGGGTTGGCATCAACCCTGAGCAAGCTTATCAGGTTAATTGATTCACTTTTTTGCGTCGATCAGGTCTTGATAAAATACCAGCATTGGTTTTAAAACTTCTTCAGGCCGGTCTTCTTGTAAAAAGTGTCCGCACTCTGAAATGGCATGTAAATCAGCAGAGGGGTGAACCTTCTTAAGGCGGGAAAAGGTCTCTTCTATTTCCGGTAGAATGACATCATTTTCTGCGTAAATCATACAAAGAGGTTTGTCTATGCTTTCCATATGTTTAGCGACATCTTTAAAGCCATTAAGATGAAGTTTATGGGCAGTTCTTAATAAGGATTGTCGGTCTTCCTTAGACTTAAACGGTGCTTGGTAGGCTTTAATGACTGACTCATTTATACGGTGTTTGTTTTTTACACCTAGCTTCATTGAAAATTTGATACCACCGTTTCGGCTAAACCAATTTTTGATACCAGGAATTAATGTCATCGAAACAAATAGCTTAACTGCCCAAGAAAAATCATCATAAACAATGGTGTCTAATAAAACATATGACGCGACTTTCTCACTGTGTTGTTTTGCCCACCATAAGCCAATCGGGCCACCTAAGTCATGAACAACCAAATGTACCCGTTCAATATTCAGTTTGCACAGTAAACTATCGATTATGTCAGAATGATACTTAAAGCTATAACGTGCATTAGGGTCTTTATCTGATTGTCCAAAGCCAGGTAAATCTATTGCAATGACATTATGAAACTGTGTGAGTGGCATCATCATATGACGATATAAAAATGATGAGGTTGGCCAGCCATGTATTAATAAAATCACCTCCTTATTATCAGCATGGTTGCCTGTTTGTAGGTAGTGGATATTGAAACCCTGATCGTCCAAATAAAGACGGTTTGACGATATTTCATCGGCTAATAAAGCTGAGTTTTCTTGATGGGTAACGGTGCTGGCTTCTGGTCTCATGACTGATTCTCCAATAACTGCCTTTCCTGCATAATTGTATGATAGATTTTAGGGCTTAGTTTGTGCCCGCCAACAAAGAAGTTCCCTTCTGGTGTCTCATTGATGATGACCCAAGTGTGGTCTTTCATTTTTTCACCAATTACATCAACAACACATGCCGTTAAAGCATCGGCTAATGCTTTCTTTGTTTCTTTATCTAAAGCGCCTTCGACAGTGTCGAACTGAATAAGTGGCATGTAATAGTCCCCTATCTTATGAAAAGCCAGTTAACGGGTGTTAACTGACGTGTAAATAAAAACGCCCAAAGGCGTTTTGTGTATTAAGCAAATGCTAGGTATTTAAGCCTTCAAAGATTCTATTCATTGATTTCCAGTAAAGCTCTTTCAGCTGAGCTTCACTTCTTGGTAGTAATCCACTGACATAGAGAGAAAAGAAGCCAACATAAGTCGATAATAATAAAAGCGAAACTTCACTGGCGCTGTCTTGCTTCAAGTCCCCCGAATCCATACATTCTTGAATGCGTTGAGTATCGAAATCAAAAGTGGTCTTTGAGTAAGCACGTAATTCTTCGTGACTAGCCAGCTCATCACGGCTTTCGTTCTTAATAAAAATAAGCTCACAATACTTGGGTTGTTCAATCATGAAATCTAAATAATACTGCACTGAAAGTTTGAATCGCTCCAAAGCTGTTTCACCTTTAAGCGCTGGTTTGAGATAGTTCATCAGCATGGTAAAACCCTTTTTGAGGATGACATGAAAAAGCGCTTCTTTATCGTTGTAATGGCGATAAATCGCAGTAGGGCTAATCTCTGCACAAAGCGCAATTTTGCGCATCGATAGCCCTTTGTAACCATCACTTAAAAACAAGTCTAAGGCGCATTCCAGGATTCTGTCTTTAGTCGGGTTTATTTTTTGACTCACGCTATACAGCCCATGAAAGGTCAATAAAATTACCCGTATAGAGTGCTCTGAAAATGAAATAAGCGACTAAACCTGCCGGACCAATCATTAAAGCAAAAAATAAAATTGGCAGTACCATGAGGTGTGATATGTCGTGCTGTTGTGAATCTAAAACAATGAATAAGCCAATGAGCAAATCAAATGCTAAGTAATGTAACCAGCCAGCTAAGGCTGCGCGTCGATTAGCGAACATCTTTACCACACCAGAAAGAGAGGAAAAGTCTTTGAAGTTTGGTTGTCTGGCACCCTTATCATCGAAGCGTCGGCCAAATAGAATAAAGTAAGCATAAGTGGCGCTGATGACCAGCACAATTGCCATGACGGTTGCCGGCATATATTCCCAAAAAGGAAGGCAGACAAGGGCTAACCAACCGACCATGACTAAGCGACTTTGAAATGTAAAAACAGAAGATAATGTATCTTTCATAATATGACTCTATTTGAATGTTTTAATTATGTTAACGGGTGTTAACTTAATTTTCAAGTAAGAGTCAAAAGTTTGTCTATTGCTTGAGTATGATTATCCTCAGTTTATTGATTGCCCCTAGTTTGGCCGTTATATTTTGATTTTCCGGCAGCCACTCAGTTGTCCCGCGCAGGGCTACTTTTGCTCATAGGGTTATTTAAGTGATGCTGGCCCTAAAGCGTCACATATGCCTGATGGCTGTAGGGGGACCACCAACATAAAAAGCGGTGGTTAGTGAAATCAGGGCTTCATTAATTTTCAAATTGAGCCTTAAACATCTTTATAAGCTGTTCTTTATTCGATTTATAAGTGTTCAAAAAATCTGTAGGCGTATTCGTGAGTGAATCATATTGCGCGCTCCAAGCCGTCACTTCTATCATCGCTGGTAATAAAGCCTGACCTTTTTCAGTGAGTGAATAAATATATTTGGAAGCATTCTCTGGATCGGCTGATTTAAAAATGACTCCTTTGAATTCTAACTTTTGCAGCCTGTCCGCCAAGATATTTGTTGATATTTTTTCGTCAGAGGCTAAAAAATCACTGTAATGCTGTTTTCCTTTAAACATAAGGTCACGTATGACCAGAAGTGTCCATTTATCGCCAAATGTTTCCACGGCGAAGTTAATAGGGCAGTTCGATCGTAAATTTTTTGAGTTCTCAGTCATGACGCTATTTAAACAATAGTGCTTGCATTTTGCAAGTTGCTTGATTAGTCTACTTGCAAAATGCAAGTTGTTTGAGTGAGTACGTACTGTTGGAGATTAAGAAAATGAAGAAAAGTCAGTTACTGATGAGTAGTTTAATCGTGCCGTTGCTGGCTCTTGTTGTTTGGTATCATGGCGGGAGCGAACCGCTTTCTGTAGACGAAGTCGAATATTATCTTTCTGCTATAGCTGACCAAGAGCAAAAACCCGGTGGTCGGCATGACTTTAAAGAGCTTAGAGGTTTTCTGGCGAATGATGATGGGCAGCCTTTTTATACGGTTAACTTATACAACTACCATGCTAAACCTCAATATAAAATGGGCTCTGAATATTCAAATAAGTATGCTGGTGAAAGTGGTAGGCATGCGTTTGACCGATTCAGTAAAGTGATGATTAAACTACTGGCAGCTCATTCCTCACATCCGATATTTGGTAGTGAATGGGTCGACGATAACTCAAGTGGTTGGGACAGGCTTGTGATTGTCAGATATAGAAGCCGCAGAGATATCGCTAAAATCTTTGCTAGTGATGAGTTTGCTGATGCAAGTGAACATAAATGGGCAGCTATTGCTGAGAATGAAAGGTTGCTTGTACAAGGTCTTCATATTCCAAGCTTTTATCTTGTTGCACTAACCGTGATCGTATTCATCTATGTGTTTTATTTGTTATATCTGCGAAAAAGAAGTGTAGCCAATAAGGGAAGGCCCGATTGAAAACTACACTCCTTACTTCATGCTATTTGCTCGCTGAAGCCGCCGCGTGTTTTATGCGCTCAAGGCTTCTTGCATGGCGCGTTCAGCAACCTCTTCTAGCCATACTAAATCTACGCTTTGGTGTGCTTCACAAATGAACCAAGGTTCGCGTGAATCTGGCTCTAGCATGACGCCATTTTTAATCAGGTTGTGTGCAAATACCGTATATAGGTCACTATTGGTCTTTTTCCAGTCTCGATAATTTAGAGGGACTTCTTTGCCAAAGTGCACGCCAAACATCGAGTCTGGGCCGGCAAACTTATGCTCTATGCCAAACTTGGTGAAAACGCGCGAAAGCACTCCCTGAATTGCCGCGCCGACTTTATCGACAGTCGCTAAAGCGTCTGTTTCGCTTAATATCGTTAAGGTTGCTTTGGCTGCGCTTAGAGAGAGTAAATTAGCCGTATAAGTTCCTCCATGGGTTACGCCGTTTGTACCAAATTTGATTATATCCATCACATCAGCACGACCACCAAAGGCGGCTACCGGGTAGCCGTTACCGATGGCCTTGGCGTAGGTGGTGAGATCGGCTTTTACGCCATACAGTTCTTGAACGCCACCTTTGGCCACACGGAAACCCGTTTTAACTTCGTCCATAATCAGAAGTGAGTCGTTGCTATCACAAATATCCCGAAGTTTTTGCATATACTCCTGAGTGGACGCAATGCTGCCGCAGTTGCCCATAATTGGTTCGATTACAATCGCCGCAATATCATCGCCAATGCGTTTGAATACTTCATCCAATGCGTCGAAGTCATTAAGTGGAATAATCTCCTGATGCTCGCGCGTGCTTTCTGGAATACCTGCGCCAAAAGGGATGATTTCTGGAGTTGCTTGTTTGTTACTGTCCCAGTTGTCGACGTCCGACTTCCACATCATTTCGTCATATAGGCCATGGAAGCCACCTTCAATAACAATGATTTTGTTTCGACCGGTAAAACCACGGGCGGTACGTACAGCGCCGATAACTGCTTCAGTACCTGAATTGGCGAAGCGCATTTTTTCAATATTTGGACAGAGGCCTTTCACCAAGCTGACTACTTCTGCCTCTAGGTCAGTATTAAACCCAGAAATCGTGCCGCGTTCGGTAATGCAATTGATGACAGCTTGATCAACACGATTATCACGGTAGCCAAGAATGATCGGGCCATAGGCCAGACGGAAATCTACAAACTTTTTACCATCGGTATCTGTGATGGAGCCACCTTTCATGCTTTTTACAAAAACGGTGTCTTCCTCACCCCAGTAGCGATAGGTGTCGGCAACCCCGAGTGGCAAATGATTTTGAGCTTCATGAAGCAGTGCTTCGCCAGTCGTATTTGGGGGATTGGTCATAATGTTGTGTCCTCGCTACGTAAATCTAAAGTGGGTTGCTTTAAAGGGGTTATTTAGTATGTATATAGATGGATTACTGAAGGGTATAGCCTGACGATGGATTACACAAATACAACGCGGTCCAAATTGCTTATTACCCGATTGGCAGGTAGAATAATTTTAATTGAACGTTCAATCAATATAAAAGTTGTAACAAAATGCCAAAAGTCGGAATCGAACCAGTACGTAA